>JAJDNM010000105.1 GCA_022340665.1 Acidobacteriota bacterium
AGATCCTCGACCCCTTGCACCGTCAACGGGTACATGGGGAATAAGCGGCGAATGAGGCGGATAGACGGTGCATCCCACGAGCCCTCACCCATCGGGTTGAGCCATGCGCAGTGCGCGAAATGATCACGCACACGCTCGAGATAGTCGATTCCGGGTCGTTCGTTGCGTTCGGTCCAATCGATCGCGCCGAAACGATCCGTCAGTTCTCCCGGATACATGTAAGCGTCGCCGACGAGAACCAGCCTTGTCTCCCGATCAAAATCCCTGAATAGCTCGGCAAGCGGGATCTTCTCGGAAAATGCCGCATTGCCGTAAACCCTTTCGTAGATGCAGTTGTGGAAGTACACGTGCTCGAAGCTCTTGAAATGCCGAGCCTGGTGGGCGGCCGAAAAAAGCGTGTCGACCAGATGCTTGAATGGCCACATGGAACCACCGACATCCATCGCCAAAAGCAGGCCAAGCCGGTTTTCGCGCGGCGGTTTGAAGACCAGCTCGAGCTCTCCGCCCTCGCGGGCCGTGCGATCGATTGTGTCGTCAAGGTCGAGTTCGTCAGCCGGTCCCGTTCGCTCGAGGGCACGCAGCTTCGTCAGCGCGACACTCAACTGCCGGGTGTCGAGAACCCGGTCTTTTCGATGCTCCTGGTACCGCCGTTCGGCCGCCACCTGGACCGCAGTGCCGGCCCCATGGTCACCGCCCACCCGTATCCCGCCGGGATGGCCGCCAGAGTGGCCAAAGGCCGAGGTCCCGCCAGTGCCGACCCAGAAATCACCCCCGTCGTGACGTTCACTCTGCTGCTGCAGTCTTCTCTCGAACTCGGCGCGGAGTCCCTCAACGTCGACCGCGTCCATCACCTTCAACCACTCAGGGTCGATGGTCGGCGGGGACACCGTGTTTGCGAGCCAATCCCAGACCGCCCGGTCGATCTCCGACAGTTCTGCCTCTATGCCCTTGAAATGAGCCGCGAAGCACAGGTCGAAGTCGTCCAGCTCGGCCTCGTCCTTGACCAAGATCCCGCGGGCAAGCGAGTAGAAACCCATCAGCGACGAGCCGTGCAGCCCCCTTGCAAGCCCTTCCATCACGGTGAGCCACTGTTGCGGCGTGACCTTCAACCCGTGAGCGCGGAGGCGGTAAAAGAAGGGCAAGAGGACCCCGGTGTGGCCCGGTTGGGAAGAAGTCGTTTCAGGCATCTTCCTGGGGCCACCTCGCAGAGGAACCCGCCATCGCTTTGCCGACGGCCTCGACGTCCTCCTCCTTCTTGATCAGTGCACCGAGGAACGGAATCTCCTGTGCCAGCAGCCCGGGCTGTACGCCCGCCGCAATCAGCGCTCCGATCCAGTCGACAAGCTCTGAGGTGGACGGTCGTTTTCGTAATCCCTTCACCTTGCGCAGCCAATAGAAGCGTGCCAGGCACTGCTCGAGGAGCTTCTTCTCGATTTCCGGATGATGAACCCGCACGATGCGGGTCATGAGTTCCTCGTCCGGGAACTCGATGAAGTGAAAGATGCACCGCCGCAGGAATGGGTCCGGCAACTCCTTCTCCGCGTTCGAGGTAATCACAACAATCGGACGCCGGCTGGCGCGGTGTCTGTCGCCGGTCTCGATCACGGTGAACTCCATGACGTCCAGCTCGTGCAGGAGATCGTTGGGGAACTCGAGGTCGGCCTTGTCGATCTCGTCGATCAACAAAACCACCTGCTGATCCGCCGTCAACGCACGACCGAGAGGTCCGAGCTGAATGTATTGGCGGATGTCGGAGACATCGTGATCACCGAACCGGCTGTCCTGCAGCCGTTTGACCGTGTCATACACGTACAGCCCGTCCGCCGCCTTGGAGGTGGATTTGACGTTCCAGGGAATCAGCTCCAGCCCAAAATCTTCGGCGACCGCCGTCGCCAGCAGAGTCTTGCCTGTGCCCGGTTCGCCTCGAACCAGCAACGGTCGTTCGATCGCCGCCGCTACGTTGACCGCGTGACGGAGTTCCGGCGACGTGATGTAACTGTCCGTTCCCGAAAAACGACTGAAGCTCTCGCTCATGAACGGCTCCCTCGAGGAATTCAGTCGTCATCATACTGGAAGATACCTGCGAGGCTGTTATGGTGACGTCATGGACTCCAAAGAGACAACGAGCCGTGTCGCCAGGGTCGAGCTTTTTCACGTCGCCATCCCCCTGCCAGCTACCTTTCGACCGGCCTGGATTCCGGGCATGCCGTCGAACGAAAACCGGTTCACGCTGGTCAGAATCACGACCGAAGACGGTGTCGAAGGTTACAGTGCCGGACCGTCCATCGGCCGGGAGCGCGCAGGGCTCGGCGATCTGCTTGGACCCTACCTCCTCGGTGAGGACGCCTGCGATATAACCCTCATCCAGCAGCGCCTGCGCGAAATCGGGTATCTCGGATGGCGAAACTGGTGGGTCGAGCCCGCGTTCTGGGACATCCGTGGAAAGCTCGCCGGCAAGCCGGTCTGCGAGATGCTGGGCGGCTCGCCTTGCACCGTCCGCCTCTACGCCTCG
This sequence comes from Acidobacteriota bacterium, assembly GCA_022340665.1. Lineage (NCBI taxonomy): Bacteria > Pseudomonadati > Acidobacteriota > Acidobacteriota bacterium. Next base: position 2,513 of record JAJDNM010000105.1, read on the forward strand.
ACCGGCGAGGTCAAGGATCCTGCGGCGCGAATTCAGGAAATCGAGGCGCGGTACGCGGAAGGCTTCCGAACGGTAAAGCTCAGGGTCCACGAACACGACGAGAAGGAAGACATCCGCCACGTGGTCGAGACGACCAAAGCGGTGGGTAATCGAATGAATATCGCGGTCGACGCCAACCAGGGCTGGCGAGTCACGATCGTCGGAGACTCGCCCCTCTGGGACCTGGAGCGCGCGAAGAGGTTTGCAGACACGTGTGCAGACCAGGGTGTCGCGTGGATCGAGGAGCCACTGCCGATGGATAGCTACGACGACCTAACCCGGCTCACCGATTACAGCGCCGTGCCGATTGCAGGCGGGGAACTTCACAGCTCCGGCCTGCCTGAAATCAGGATGATGATCGAGCGCCGGTGTTACGACATCTTTCAGCCCGACGCCGTCTTCGCCGGCGGCATCGCTCAGACGGCGGAGATCATCCGGGAGGTGCGGGAGCACGGTCTCGCCTACTCGCCTCACACCTGGACCAACGGCATCGGTTTCGCGGTCAATCTGCAACTCTTTGCCGCCAGCGGCTTCACCGGTGAGCGAGAGCTCGAATACCCGCTGGCACCCCCGGGTTGGACGGTCGAGGCGCGCGACGGCATCCTGGAGGAACCGTTCCACCACGACCAGGGAACTCTCGAAACACCGAAATCACCAGGTCTCGGCATCACGATCGATCGCAAGGCTCTCGGCCGCTGGGGCACACGCTTTTTCGTCATGGACCGTAAGCGCCTGATCTGGTTTTCGCTCAGACACCGTGGCATCAAGGCATCGAAGGAGATCGACCGGGAACGGCGTCGACGGATTGCCCGGTCGACACCCTGATCCTCAAAACGGAGGTCCCCCAGGATGAGCTCTGGAAAACATACGGGCACGTCAGCCGCTGGTGGTTCTGTCGGCGTCAACGCCATGCTTTCGTTGACATTCGGGCTTGCACTCGTCGCAACGTCTATCTCGGCCTCCGCTCAGACGCCGAACCCTTATCGAACGGACGAGGAGAGAGGACTGCTCAAGAACCTACCGGGCGCGTACGAGGGTTATACGATCGTCGCGCCACTGCGATCGACATCCACATACCTGATCGACATGGACGGGGAGATTGTCCATGAATGGCGAAGCTCGTACACGCCGACCTTTGGCATGTACCTCCTCGCCAACGGACACCTGTTGCGGGCAGCCCGTGATCCCAACAATCTCTCCTTCGATCTCGGGGGTTACGGGGGCATAGTCCAGGAGATCGGTTTGGATGGAACCATTGCCTGGGAATACCGGTACTCCAGCCGTCAGCAGATCCAACATCACGACATCGAGCTCCTCCCGAACGGAAACATCATCCTCCTCGCATGGGAAAGAAAGACTGCTCGAGAAGCTCTGATGGCTGGCCGGGATCAGGAGATGATCACCGGCCTGGGCCTCTGGTCAGAACATCTGGTCGAGATCCGGCCGACGCGGCCGGAAGGCGGCGAGATCGTCTGGGAATGGCACGTGTGGGACCATATGGTTCAGAACCGTGACCCGCGACTCAGCCGCTATGGCAAGGTCGAGGATCACCCGGAACTCGTGGACATAAACGGAGATGTCGGACATCGTCGCGAGTCGGCCGACGAAATAGCCCGGTTGAGAGCGCTTGGCTACATCGCCGATTCGAATCCGGATCAGGATCCACGAAGAAGATCCGACAAACAGAAAGCAGACTGGAATCATGCGAACTCGGTGTCCTTCAATCCCCAACTCGACCTTCTCGCCCTGAGTGTCCTCCGATTCGATGAGATCTGGCTCATCGATCACGGCACGACGACCTCGGAAGCGGCACGGCACACCGGAGGGAAGGCGGGTCGAGGTGGTGACCTCATCTTCCGATGGGGCAATCCCCAGGTCTACCGAGGAGCTCGATTCGCCGATCGCCAGAACCTGTTCGGCCAACACGATGTGAGCTGGATTCAGCCCGGCTTCCCAGGCGCAGGTAACCTGATGGTGTTCAACAACGGTCGCGGGCGAACGAACGGCAATTACTCGTCGGTTGACGAGATACGACTGCCTCGAAACCTCACCCAGTCTGCCGAATCGGAGGCAGCTTTGAATCCCGACGACTCGGGACGCGTCTGGTCATTCTCCGGATCCGCCGCCGATCGGTTCTACTCGGCCCACATCTCTGGTGCCCAGCGGCTGGCAAACGGGAACACCCTCGTGTGCGTCGGAGAATTCGGGCGAATCTTCGAAGTGACTTTCAAAGGCAAGGTCGTCTGGGACTATCGCAGTCCATTCATGGGCGACTATTCGGGAAAACCGAGCCCACCATGGGCGCGGTCAACAACCCCGGGCTCATCGGCAGAAGAAACCCGCTATGGACTGGCGCGTGCCATGCGGATTTCTCCGACCCACCCTGGAATCATCAGACTGTTGCGCGCCTCGAAAAAATGACCCTCTGTAACAGACTGTGTTCTCGAGGGTAGTCTCTTCGTGGGCGAAACACGATGATGACCTTCGAGCAGCTCTACACCACGCACTTCTCAGACGTCTACCGGTTTGCCGTCTGGCTCACCCGCGATACCACCGAGGCTGAAGACGTGACCTCGGAAACCTTCATCAGAGCCTGGGCGAAACGCGACCGCTTGCGCACCGAGACCCTCAAGGGCTACCTCTTTACCATCGCGCGGAACATCTCCATCAAACGCGGGCGCTCGGTCAGCAAGAGTGAACAGCTCCCCAACGAGGTAGTTGACCTCGCACCGGACCCGCACCGAACTGTCTCCGCCCGTATGGACCTCGACCTCGTAACACGCGCTGTGGCGGTGATGGCGACGCCGGATCGGCTCGCCCTTATCTTGAGAACGGAGCATGAGCTCCCGTATGAAGAAATTGCGAGAATTCTCGAAATATCGACGGGTGCCGCCCGGGTCAGGGTCCACCGCGCCCGCCGGAAGCTGCTCGCAGCAGCCATGAACCGAAATGGAGGTGAAGCATGACGGTTTCACGTGACGTGATATTGGATCTCCTGCCCCTGTATCTGTCCGGAGAGGCCAGTGCCGACTCGATGGCCCTGGTCAAGGAGCACCTCGACGATGACAGCGAACTCGCGAGCCTGGCCGAAAAGTGGGAACGTTCGCTACCAAATTCGCCGCCGGTACCTGTCAGCCCCGATGCCGAGGCCCTCGCCTACGGGGAGGCGAAACGACAGATGGTGAATCGCATGATCACTTTGGCGGCAGTCGTCGCTATCGGAACCCTCATCATGGGCGGTGCCGCTCTTGCGGGGGCCATGTTCCTGTTGGCACGATGAGGGCCTGCTCAGGCGCAGCGGCCCACGTACCGTTGAAGCACCGGTTCCCACCCGGTTTCGTACCCTTGGCGAGTCTGAAGCGCTCGCTCGCCGAGGGCTTCCCATCCCCGGTGCTCGAGCTCGACAATAGTGCCTCCCGGCACCTGACGAAATCTCAGCTCGACCTCCTGGGCTGTCGAGACCTCGCGGCCGGGATGCCAGGAGAAGGCTACCCTCTCCGGCGGGCACCATGCGGTCACCGTGCCCCACAGGTGAACCGATCCGTCGCCGTGGATCTCGTAGATCCTTCCCTCCTCGCGACCTTCGAAAAAGCAGGACTCGGCATCTGCCTCGCCGATGGAATGGGTCGCCAGCGGCCACCAGCTGTCGATCTCCTCGGTGAACAGGCGGAATGCCTCGCGTGGGTTGCAGCCGACCTCGACGGATTTCCGCACCGGCGGAATTGTGAGTTCATCGCTCATCTCGACTTCCAGATTACTCATCGACTGCCGAATCAAACGCCGATAACACCTCACCCCAGAATTTCTCGAGGTAGCGACGAAGCGGCTCGAGACCACCTGGATCGACCGAGTGAAAACTCCGTGTTCCCTGTCGTCGCTCCCGAACCAGTCCCGCCTCCTTGAGGACCTTGAGGTGCTGGGACACTGCCGGGCGGCTTACAGGCAGGCCGGAGGCCAGGTCCCCGACCGATCGCGGACCCGATCGGAGTCGCTCGAAGATCTCGCGACGCGTCGGATCAACCAGGGCCTTCAGAAGGTGTTCGTGAGATACCACTATCGGTAAGTTTATACTTACTATTGAATAATGCAATATCGGCGGTTTCTTTCGCGAGGATCGACTGACTGCCGCAGGCCGTCGTCCGCCGCTCGAAACACGATATAGAATCTATGGAAACCGGACCGGCAGATTCCGGCCGAATTGGAGTGAGCCGCTGTGACGATTACCGCCGACATCGAGGATCTTTCAGTCGCGGACTTCATGATGCTGCTGGCCCAGGGCCAGAAGACGGGCCGGATGACCGTGGTGAGCGGGCGCAATCGCCTCACGCTCGCCTTTCGGAACGGCGACATTGTCTACGCCTCCTCCACCGGGACGCGAGAAACTGTGGGTGCGATGCTCGTGCACCGCGACCTGATCAGCGAGAAGCAGCTCGACGAGGCGCTTACTCGACAGAACGAACAGGAAGGACCTACGCTCCTGGGTCAGATTCTCATGGAGATGGACGCGGTCACCCCCGAAGAATTGAATCGAATCGTGTTCCTCCAGTTCCAGAACGTCATGCGAGATGCACTGAGCTGGAAACAGGGTGTCGGGACCTACGAGCCGATGGAGATTCCTGATCTCGGCCAGGTCAGGGTGGATCCGCACGAGGTCATGCTCGAGACCGGTTTTCGCGCCGAGCAGGTTCTTCTCGGTGGCGCGGCCGAACATGACAAGGCGATTCAAAAGGACTCGGCGGCCGGCGAGTCCACAGGAGTACGGTCCGTCCTCGAAGGCCTGAAAGAGCAGTCTCTCATCGTCACGTCCGAAATGGCCGCGGTCATTCTCGACTACGCAGCCAGGCTGGTGAAGCGTGCGATTCTCTTCCTCGTCTGCCCGGACTCTTTCAGCGTCGTCGGGGGATTCGACGACGAAGATCGAAATTCAGCGCTGTCGATGGCGGCAGGCCATCGTATCGAACGTCAGGAGACCGAGGATTCGGTCATATCGTGGGTCATCGACGAAGCGCGCAGCTATCGCGGCCGCCTCAAGCACGGAGAGGCCAACAAAGCGCTCGTCGAAATGCTCGGCGACCTGATCCCCACTGAAGTCATCGTCATTCCGTTTGTTGTCGATGGCAAGGTCGCCGCGGTGCTCTACGGTGACAACGGTTCCGAGAAGAACGCGATCGGCAACAGTGGCGAGCTCGAACGCGTGGTTGCCCGTGTTGCTCGTGAAATGGCGAACCCGATCCGAGACCGGGACTGAATGGCGATCACACCCGAGGTGACCCAGAACACATTCAGAGTCCTCGAAGCGGGATAACGTTCCGTCGAGGATCTCGTGAAGATCGCGATAGCATTTTCGTTGGTTGCGTGGTCGGCTTTCGGAGCCGGCATATCCGGTGCTGGCGCAGGAGAAATGTCCAACGAACCCCTGCGGCCACAGATTGTGGTCAGCGACTCCAGTTCGGGATGTCCATCGGTCGCCGGGTCCTTCGTCGCAGTCCTGGATCCCGGTAACGGCATGCTGCTCCTGTCAGCAGCACCATTCCCCGGTGGACATGTCGCGGGCGACGCCCGAGGATCTTCGATGAATATCCGCGTCTCGAACGCCGAGTGGTCGCTCGATAGCGTCGGTTCGAGCCGGGGGCAGGCACCAATATGGGCGGCTCGGTATCCGTTCCTGGCGCTCAGCGGGCGCGGTTGCGTCGGTTTCGAAAGGCAGCACTGGTCGTCTGAGGGTGATCTCGTCACGTACCTACGATGGCTGGTGGAGGACGTCTATCTGTCTCTTCCGGCGGAAGAGAGGCAGCGCCGGCCGGATTTTCGGCTTGCC
>JAJDNM010000106.1 GCA_022340665.1 Acidobacteriota bacterium
CTTCTATCCAAATCTCCCGGTGATGTACTCTTCGGTGATCGCTTTCGCGGGCTTGGTGAACATGGTGGTCGTATCTCCCACCTCCACCAGTTCACCAAGCATGAAGAAAGCCGTCCGATCGGCGATGCGTGCCGCCTGCTGAAGATTGTGGGTGACGATGACGATGGTGTAGGCCTCCTTGAGCTGGAAAAGGGTTTCCTCGATTTTGGCCGTCGAAATAGGATCGAGGGCCGAGGCCGGTTCGTCGAGAAGCAGGATGTCGGGCTCATTGGCGAGCGTCCTGGCGATACAGAGCCTCTGCTGCTGACCGCCTGAAAGATCGAGGGCGGAGTTGTCGAGCCGGTCGCGCACCTCCTCCCAGAGGTCGGCCTGGCGCAACGATCTCTCGACCAGCTCATCGAGGCGTCCACGACCCCGGATTCCGGTCATCCTGGGTCCGTAGCTGATGTTTTCGCGAATCGACATCGGAAAGGGGTTCGATTTCTGGAAGACCATGCCGACTCGTTTCCGCAGGCGTTCGAGATCGACGTCAGGCCGATGGACATCCATCCCCTCGACCACCACCTTGCCCTCGACCCTGACCCCCTCGATCATGTCGTTCATTCGATTGAAGCACCTGAGATACGTCGACTTGCCACACCCCGACGGTCCAATCAGGGCGGTGATCTGACGCGCCGGCATTTCGAGGTCGATACCCTTGAGAGCGTGTGTTTCTCCGTAGAAGAGGTGGAGTCCGTCGCTTTCGAGGGCGATGTCGGTGGTCGCTTCTTCTGCTCGACCTTTGGTGGCGTTTTTCGGATCGAGAGGGTTGCGGAAGACGTTCGGTTGATCGTTCACCATCATTTCATTCCCGGAAAATTCCATCACACCACCTGTCCCTGATAGGCCCGACGCAAACGGCGCCGAATCACGATGGCGGTCAAATTCAAGAGGATGACCAGCAACAACAACACCAGCGTGGTGGCGAAGGCCATCGGTTTTGCGGCCTCCACGTTCGGCGACTGCATCGAAATGTCGTAGATGTGGAAGCCGAGGTGCATGAACTTTCTCTGCAGGTGGAGAAAGGGTGCGGTCGCATCCACCGGAAGGCTCGGCGCCAGCTTCACCGCTCCGGTCAGCATCAACGGCGCCACTTCGCCAGCCGCGCGGCTGACGGCGAGAATGAGCCCGGTGAGAATGCCCGGCATGGCGGCAGGCAGGATGATCTGCCGCAACGTTTGCCAGCGCGTCGCCCCGAGCGCCAGCGATCCGTCACGCCAGCTTGTCGGTACAGCCATCAAACCTTCGCGGGTCGCCACCACAACCACCGGCACCGTCAGGAGCGCCAGGGTCAATGATGCCCAGAGCACACCGCCCGTGCCGAAGGTAGGTGTCGGCAGCTTGTCGGAGAAGAACGTCTTGTCCACCGAGCCGCCCACCTGGTATACGAAAAATGCGAGCCCAAACATGCCGAAGACGATGGACGGCACGCCGGCCAGGTTGTTAACCGCCTGGTTTGCAAGTCGCAGAGGGAGTCCGGGCCTTGCATACTCTGCCATGTAGACGGCGGTCACGACCCCGAGCGGAACCACCGCAACGCTCATCAACAGCACCAGAAGCACCGTCCCGAAAAGAGCCGGAAAGATCCCACCCTCGGTATTCGCCTCTCTCGGCTCGGAAAACAGGAACAGGACACCCTCGCGAGCGGCGTGGAGCACCCGGGATGAGAATCCCAATTTGTTTGACCACACGACCTCGATCACGTTGGCGAGCGGCACCTCGATTTCGTCGGCACCCGACACCAGGACGATTCGCGAATCCATCAATCGGCGCGAATATTCGTCAAGATCATGGAGTAGGGCATCGAGGCGCGGAGCGAGGCGCTCGGCTTCCGCCGAGACCGCCTCCGCGAGCTCGGCGATCTCCTGCTCACCTTCCGGGCTCTTCGCGCGTGTCGAACGCTCGAGCAGATCCAGGCGTTCCTCCAGCCGCGTCAGCGGACGGCGGAGGTCGTCGCGCGCCTCCTCGAGTCGGCGTCGCTCGCGGCGCCACTCTTCGCCCGTCTCGAGAAGTGCCTCGAGCGCTTGCGGCGAATTCGTATCGACCTCGGTTCCATCCTCTCGAAACGCACCCTCGATACGGCCAAATGCGTCACCGTACTCCGTCCGTACCACCCTTACGAGGTCCCCCGGCTGCGACTCTTCAACGATCTCTGCCTCATCTACCCAGAGAAAGTCGGCTCGTGTGAGCTCGCGGTTTCCCGTCTTGAGCTGGATTCGATGTCCGGCCGCGTCGATCCCTGACTCGGTCGAGGGAATGGGTTCACGCCCGACGACCTCCCCGATACGAACCGACCCATTCTCGAGAATGAACTCCGAAATGCGCGCTGGCCAAAACCAACCGAAGGCGTTGACCGCAACAATCCACATCAGCGCGGCCAGCATGAGCAGCACGATCAGCGTAGCCAGAGCCGTGCCCCAGATCCCGGGCAGCCCCGAGGGCAGTCCTCGGCTGGCGCCGACGAATGACATCTCGCGGGCTTCAGAATCTGGCATAACGCTTCCGCAGGTAGGTGCCGACGAGATCAGCGGCGGTCGTAAGAACGAAGGTGAAGGTGAAGAGTAGGGTGCCGGTCAGGAACAGCACGCGGAAGAGCGTCCCACCGACCGGCGCCTCAGGAATTTCCACCGCCAGCGCCGCGGACATCGTTCGCATCCCGTTGAAAATCGAGAGGTCCAGCAGCGGGGTATTACCCGCCGCCATGAGTACGATCATCGTCTCTCCCACCGCCCTCCCGAGACCGAGCATGACTGCAGCGAAGAGTCCCGGGCTGGCCGCCGGCACGACCAGCTTGATCGCGGTCTGCCATCGCGTCGCGCCGAGAGCCCGGCTCGCGTTGACCAGTGCTCGCGGCACCGCGGAGCATGCATCCTCGGCAATGGTGAAGATTACAGGGATGACCGCAAAGCCGAGGCCGAGCCCGACGACTATGCTGTTGCGCTGGTCGTACCGGAGCCCCCATTCGGTGAAGAGCCATCGTTGGAGATCGCCATCGAAGAAACGCGCCTCGATCGGCGTCGCCACCAGCGCTGCCAGACCGAAGGCGGCAGAGCCTGCCACGAGCAGGACCAGAAGCTCGACTCCATCTGGCAGGCGACGGCGCCACTCAACGGGCACCAATCGCCAGAGGGCCATCGCCAGCAGGATGGAAAATGGCAGCGCGATCACTCCAAGAAGGACAGCAAGAAGAACCTCCTCGAGCCGCGGTGCGAGCCACAGCGCCGCCAGGAATCCGACCACAACTGACGGCACGGCGGCCATAAGCTCGAGGGTCGGCTTGACCGTCGTTTGAATCCACGGCGGTGCGAGTTGTGAGACGTAGATCGCCGCCAACAGGGCCAGCGGAACGGAAAAGAGCATGGCGTAGAACGTCGCCTTGAGCGTGCCGAAGATCAGCGGCCACACGCTCAGTTTCGGCTCGAATGCGTCCGATCCTCCTGTTGACTGCCATACCCATTTACGGGCCGCATAGCCCTCGTACCACACCGGAAGAAAGAGTGTCCGGAAGCTGATCTCCGGGTGCGGGTTGTCGATCAGGCGGCGCAGGACGGTACCGTTACTGATAGCCACCGCACCATCACTCTTGGGATCGATGGCCAGCGCGCTGATCGGCTCCTCCGACCAGCGGTCGATCAGCAATCTTCGGCCGGACGTCGAATAGTAAAGTCCGACACTGCCGTCGTCGCCCCCCACAGCAAACCCGCGACGACGGCTGGCCGGCGCGATGACGCGAGCTCGCGTCGGCAGCGGTGGTGCGCTTCGAACAACTGTCCATTGCGATGGGGCGGTTGAAAACTCGAGATCCTGGCGGTTCGAGAAACGCTGGCTGACCTCGTCGTCCGGCACCACGGCCGCCTCTCCCGGGCTGATCGTCGAACGGCCCAGTTTCAACCGCTCCTGCCCCCTATTCTCGACCTTCAATCGCGGCACCTCGAGGAGCACGTGAATCGATCCATCCATGCCCGCGGCCACCAGGGTTCCACCTCCAATGAGAAACCGCGAAACTGCAATCGGGCTTTCGACTCCCACCACCGAGACGTCTTCCAACGACGGCCAGCGGAGGACCCTCAACGCGCCGGACGTTGTCACCGCCGCAATGGCTCCGAGCCCCTCGGCCACTGCAATTGAAGATGTGCCGGTAAGAGCTCTCGGGGCCGGCACCATCTCCCACCCTTCCTCCTCCGCATCCCATCGCGCGAGTCGCACCTCACCACTGCTCTTCCACGCGGCAAGGACCACATTTCCGTCTTCGTCACCATTTGCGGTGATCCCCGCCCAGTCGTCACCACCGAGAGTCAAGGGTTCGGCCGATGCCCGCCATCGCGCTGAGGTGTGACGGACCTCTCCTTCCCATCTGTCACGGAATTGGATCCGTCCAACGATTGCCTCACCGTCCGCGGTCACAGCCGACAGGAGGTCATGAATCTCATGGTCCGCGGTGGCGAGCAGAGCACCTGTTTCTGTGGTGATCGTCAGATCCGCCAACGCGGCCTCGCCCGAGAAGTGGATACGTCCTTCCCGTTCGAGGGCCCACACCAGCCCTCGCCGCGGATCGCTGCCCGCCAACAGGGGATAGTCATCCCCGATGAAGCTCTCAATCGGTCCCTGCGTGGCTTTCCGGAATAGGGGCAGCCCCTCGGCGCCGATGTTGATCACGATACCGACGACCACGAGGATCACCAGCAACCCACCCCCTCGAATGACAGAGGTCGCAATCCGATCCTTTCGGTGCTCGGAAAAGAGGGGGCCCATTCAGTCGGCGATCTTTGCCAATTGCACGGACGCCGTGTTGGCATCGAGCGGATCGAACCCGGCCTTGATGATGACCCGCTGCCCCTGGGTTGAAAGGATGAATCGCAGGTATTCCGCGGTCAGGCGATCGAGCGATCTCGACGGTGCCTTGTTGACGTAGATATGAAGAAATCGGGCCAGAGGGTAGCTGCCGTTAGCTGCGTTCTCCGACGACGCAGCCACCGCTGGCTGGCCGTCAGCCGGCGACAACGGCACAGCCCGCACACCTGAGGTCGCATAACCGATTCCCGAGTATCCGATGCCGTACGCATCCTTTTCGATCCCCTGAACCACCGAGGCCGAGCCCGGCTGCTCCTTGACCGAGTCCTTGTAGTCACCCTTGCAGAGCGCGTGCTGTTTGAAGTAGCCGTAGGTTCCGGAGGCAGCGTTTCGGCCGTAGAGCGATATGGGCGCGGTGGCGTACCGTCCGCCGAGCTCGAGCTGGCCCCAGGTGCCGATATCGAGAGCCACTCCACACCTGCGGGTTTTGGAGAAGATCGCGTCGACCTGCTGGATGGTCAGCGACCCGATGGGATTGTCCTTGTTGACGAAGACCGCAAGGGTATCGAGCGCGACGTCGAAGCGGGTCGGTTCGTAGCCAAAGGCCTCTTCGAAGGCGTCCAGTTCCTTGTTCTTCATCTTGCGCGACATGTCGCCGAGCTGGACGGTGCCCTCGATGAGTGCCGGCGGCGCGGTCGAAGAGCCCTTGCCCTCGACTTGGATTTTGACCTGTGGATAGATCTTGCGGAACTCCTCGGCCATCAGGGTCTGGAGCTCGAGCATGGTGTCGGAGCCCGCAGCGTTGAGTGTGCCGCGCAGGCCCTCCACCTTCCGATACGCGGTCAGACCGGGATCAAGACTCGGCCCTTCCGCCATAGCGGGTAGCGCAGCCACAGGTAACACACACGAAAGAACGATGGTTTTGATTTTCATCACAGTCCTCCTATTTCCCGCCCCGGTTGATTGGTCGGGTTTCACGAGCAGCGTAAGAACCACGGGTTAAGCCCCTGTAAAGCAATCACGGTTTTCTCTCGTCATCAGTACTTGACCTGAAGCGTCAGCTGAATGCGATCCTCGGTATCGAGGCCGGGAACGCTGTGCTCGAGCCGGTCGTAGTCGAGGAGCCAGTAGTTGCCTTTGAAAAACCGCCAGGCGATGCCGGCGATGAAGCGCTTCTTCACGTCCGCGGATTGGTCATCGCGATTGGTGTCAAACCAATCGTAGCGACCGATCAGACTGAAACGCTTCTCCGCGTCGAGGCGAATTTCGGTGAATAACGAATACCCGTCATGGGGCAGCGCGTTACCCTCGGCACCGACCGCTGACCCCTTCTGATTACCCTCGCCGCGCTCATACTGGGCAGTGGCGACAAGACGCTCGCTCTCATAGCTGACCATGGCGGCCAGGACCTGCATGTCCGGAACCGTTTCCCCAGGATCTTCACTCTGGTTGCCCTTGCCAGCGATCCCGAACGCCGAAACCTGCAACCCCGGCACGAGATCGGGGACCGGCCGAATAGTCAAACGTCCTTCGAGTGTCTTGTTGGTATTTTTCTCCTCGGCGTGGTAACCGCCTCCGTTGTAGATTCCGACGCCGAAAGATCCCCAGCGACCCGCATAGTGGTTCTGTACGCTCTGCTTGAATTCGTCTGGCATATCGCGGCCAAGATTGCCACCAAAGAGAACGCCCATATCCGCGGAGTTGAACAGCCCGTTACGCTCCATGAACATCGTGTCCTGCATGCGGAAGAGGTTGATGTGTTCCTCAAAGTCGAGCCATGGCATGTGGGCCACACCCCATTCCACATGGGGCTTCTGAACAAAGCCGTCCCAGTTCCAAGCGAATTGGCCGTATGCGTACTTCAGGCGGACTTTGAGATCGCCGTTCTCGTCTTGGTGCACGTCGGGGGTGATGCGCGCGGAGAAATGTGGCGTGATCTTCTTGCGGATATCGATATAGCCTCGCTTGATCAGGAATCGGGAGTAGTCGTCCCCGCTCGAGGTGTCCCCGATCTGACCCGAGAGGTAGACAAGTGAACCGATCTTGAGATCCTCCACGCCGAGGAGACTTGAGGGGACCGTCGGCTCCTCTTCCGCACGCACCGCGGTTGGTGCGGCCGCCGTCTCCGCGGCGGTGGTCGGGACCGCCTCAGTCGCAGGCGCCGGAACGGCCATCTTTTCACCTTCCGACCGCCTCCGGTCGTACTCGGCCTGCACTTCCAGCGCCTGCTCCATGGTGATCACACCCTGCTCGACAAGCAGCTCGAGCAGGGGATCGAGCTCGCGCTCCTGCGCACCCACACCCAAGACGCCCGTGAATACGAGGGTCAGTGCTGCAATCCACGTCGCCCATTGCCTCATCGATACCTCCTTTGCGGCCCTTCACCGTTCCGTCCACTGATGCCCTTTGACACGCGGAATCCGCGTGCCGCCCGTATGATGTAAAGGAGTTGTAAGGGGGAAATGATCCCGATGTGAAGCTGATGTTAAGTCTTAACCTGTATGAAGTTCGTGTTAAGAATGGGTCGCGATCAATTTTTCCAGAGTGGCATGTAGCCTACCTCGGCGACCACTCGCTGACCTTCTGTGCTCAAACACCAGTCGATGAATTGACTCGCCAGTCCGATCGGTGGCTCGGTCGTATAAAAGGCGAGATACCGGGTCAGGGGATAGCGTCCTCGACCCACTTCCTCAAGGGTCGGAGCCACCCCATCGACCGCGATCGGCACGACGCCCTCGAGAAAGTAGGCGTGTCCGCCGTAGCCGATCGCGGCCGGATCCTCGGCCACGCCGGAAAGGACGGCTCGAGTGGTTGTCAGGGTTGTGGCGTGCGGGGCGTAAGGAGCTCCGCCGAGGACATGATCGCGGAAAAACCGGTGAGTCCCCGAGTTCGGTGGGCGGACAATCACTGTGATCTCGAGCACGGCACCACCGACGTTCGACCAGTCGTCGATGGACCCGGCGAATATCCCGCGGAGCTGGTCGAGGCTGAGGTCGCGCACGGGATTGGCCTCGTTGACCCAGACGCTGAGCGCGTCTTGGGCAATCAGAAATCGTACGCCCAGAGTGCCGAAACGGTCATGGATTGCCGCGACCTCGGGCGAAGACATCGGCCGTGATGCCGCTGAGATCACCTCGCGGCCCTCGATCAACGCCTGGATTCCGGTGCCGCTGCCACCACCCTCGACCTCCACCTTGTCGCCCGGGTGCGTCCGCATGAATCCCGCTGCGAGCCGGCGGTTCAGCTCGAGCATGGTGTCCGAGCCGATAACTATGACCCCTTCCGCGGTCGGCGAGGTCGCAACACAGCCAAACCATACCCCAACCACGACAAGTGCCGAAAGGACCATTGCCGACCTCATCTTCGCCTCTGCTCTTCTGCCAGACTCAACAACCGCTGGTAGGCGTACGGAACACCCGGCTTCCACTCGGGAGCCAGATCAGCATCGGCAACAGAGAGAATCAGGTGCGAGATCAGGGCGAGGTGCTGACGGCTCGCGGAGAAATCAATCGGCTGGTGAAGGTCATCCGAGGGAGCGTGATACCGCTGCTTGAACCAAGAAGCAGCCAACGCGACCGCTTGTTCCCGGCTGTGGTGTTGCCAGCTGAAACCCTCATTCACGAGCATCGCGGGCACACCGGCCTCCGCAAACACCGCCTGCTCGGACCGGCTGAACGCCTCGTGCCCAATGACCGCCTCGGCGGGTCGGACCACTTCAAGCCCTCGAGCCGCAGCGACCTTCTCCAAATGACGGCCGAGAGTCGAGAGTTCTGCACCGATGCCCATGACATCACTGAACTGATCTTGAAAGGCGAGTCCATCGACGTTGATGTTCGCCACGATTTTCGACAGAGGAACTGGGGGGTGGTCGAGGAAAAACCGCGCTCCCAGGTTGCCCTCCTCCTCGCCTGTCGTGAAGAGAAATATGACCGTCCGCCTCGGCCTCTCTGTCGACACCGATAGGACTCGTGCCACCTCGATCAGCCCCGCCGCACCGATCGCATTGTCGATCACCCCGTTGTAGATCGGATCGCCATTGATCTTTGGACCAAGCCCGAGATGATCATAGTGGGCCGATACGACCACCGACTCGTCTCGCAACCGTTTCCCGCCACCACGAATGCGCCCGACCACGTTCGAAGCGACGAAGGAGCGCACCCGGAATTCTCCCTCGAAGCTCAGGCTCACCGGCAAGTGGAAAGAGCACAGGGCCTGTCGCCGTTCCATCGACTCGACCTGCTCGAAATCGAACAGTGCGTCCTCGAAGAGGGCCCCCGCAATTTCTGGCCGAAGCAGAACCGCAAGGTGAGTCGGCACGGAGGAGGCGAGGCTGAAATGCTCAAAGGAATAGTCCCGTTGCAGACGGTCCCAGCCCCGCCCACCTGCTTCTCGTTTTCGGGTGAGGAGGACGCTGCCAACGGCGCCGCGTGACAGAGCGATGCGAACCTTGCTTTCGAGCGCCGAGTACACCGTGGGTTCGGTGCCCGCGAAATAGTCGGCCTGGTCCGATGGCGGTTCGCCGGGAAGAAACACCGCCACCTTCCCATGCGCGTCCACGTCGGCGTAATCGTTGTAATCGAACTCCGGTGCGACGATCCCGTATCCTACGAAGACCATCGGCGTCTGGCGGGCGAGCCAGGTTTGGGCACCTGTCGAGTGCAGGAGATAATCATCACCGAGGCGCAGGGTCCTCCTGTCGCCGAACGCAGAAATGGTCAACCGACTCTCGGGTAGCGGCGCGCTCCCCACGAGCGGCACTCGCTGAAAAAACGACCCGCCATCACCGAGTGGCTGAACGCCAAGCTTTTCGAGCTGGGCCGCGATGTAGGCCGCTGCGAGACGGCCGCCTCGGCTGCCCGGTGCACGACCTTCCAGCGCGTCTCCCCCGAGAACCACGGTGTGCCGGCGAATCTCCTCCGCTGAGATGGTCTCCACCCTATCTCGCCACGAATCATCGGTCTCTCCGCCACCCGCGACCCCTCCCAGGGCAGCGAGAATCAAGGCTAACCGGCACAGTCGTCGCCACGATCTCATGGTTCCTCATGGTAGAACGAAAAAGGCCCCGGCGGGCACCGGGGCAGATGAAGACAAGTGGACGGAAGAGGATTGGAGATGTATCTCGGCGTTACGGGCTCTGGGTGGCCGGGATGTATGTTCCGTCGCCCGACACGTTGTCGGTGATTGTTCCGTAGACGAAGATGTTGTCGCTGGCGCTATAGGTGACATAGAGATCGCCATAGCCCGCGAGCGCCGGCCAGACGGCCTGCAGGAAATCCTGATTCTGCTCGAGCCCGGCGACGGTCACGGTTTCGGTGCCGAGGAGGGTGCCATCGGTGTCCCAACCGGAGAGGGTCAGGGTGACTTCGCTGGAGTTCGGGTTGAACCAGCCAAGCGCACCACGGAAGCCCTCGCCGGAGTTCCGATCGGCGTTCTCGAGAAAGGAGATGATTCCCGACTCGTAGGCCTCGTCCATGCTCACGGAGTTAACGAACAGACCCAGGGTCCCGGCGTCAAGCGCGGTTTGGTCGTTGTAGACCCGGGAGGCAGCGATCAGGCTGCTCTCCGAGGAGATCTTCACCGCGCCCTGCGCAGTATTGAAGCCGAACAGGTTGACCAGGAAGTCCTCGAGCACCAACTGCTCGTTGGCGGCCACATCCACCGTCTCGGTGGCGTCAGGCTCGGTGTTGCCACCGATGTCGTTGGCATAGAATTCGATGGTCGCGGTGGTTGCCTCGCCGGAACGGTTGATGATCCGGGCATCAGTGCGGAAGTATGTCTGATTGGCGCCCGGGTTGGATGCCGCCACCGGGAAGTAGGCCTCGGTCGCGACCGCGCCGCCGCCGGTGCCGAGCACGCCGCTCAGGGTGTCGGTGCCGTTGGTGACGTTGAGCGTCCAACCCGACGGATTGGCGACCATGTCGGCGGAAAACGAGGAGTTGACGGTGCCGGACGCGGTGCCGGTGTCGCCGAAGCTGGCCCCGAGGTCGACCGAATCCGCCCCATTGGTGAGCTCGGCCGAGCTCGGTGCCGGGTCGAGGCCGCTAGAGATGATGGTGTAATCGATGTCCGAACCGTCAATCACGATGGCGGCAAAGCCGGTGCCGGCCTCACCGTCCAGATTGACATTGAAGGTCTGGGCTCCCGCTGCCAGGGGCAGGAGAAGCAACGCGACGCATGCGATGACTCGCTTCATGGAATACTCCTTAATCGTTGATGAAGCTGTAGATCTTGAACCGGCCGTCATCGGTCTCGAGAAGACTGCCGAAAAGCCGCAGCTCCTCCCGATCCCCGTCAGGCCGGACAACTTCAACGTAGTTCTCGCGATGGATGTGGAACGTGTCGTGATCCGTCGTTTTGCCGCGCGCCTCGACACCCACGATCTCGAAGCATTGGCCACCGAAATCGGTGGCGATTCGCTTCAGGGAGCTTTCGTGTTGCAGCTGGTGCTGCTGCCACACGAAATCCCAGGTGAGATTGCTTTTGGGCCGGTTGGCGATGGGCAGGGTCGGCCACACGAGGTCGCGGAACTCCTCCCTGCTCACCGCCAGAGACCGCATCACGTCGACGTCGCCGCTCTCGATCGCCGCCTCGAGGGCATCGAAGAGCTCCTCGCGGCTGGCGAAGGTGTTGACGAAGGCCGTCACCTTGTCGGCGGCAGGGGTGTCACCGCCATTCGACGCGGTGACCACCGCGCCGCTCGGCGTATCGGCTGCGACCGAACAGGCCGTTAGCAACATGGTTGCGCAGAGCGCCGGGATCAATCGGTTCCACACGGTCTTCAATCCTAGTTCTTCGACCAGATGGTCCAGCCGTCGAGGGTCCAGTTGGAGCCCGGGGCCACCGCGCCGATGTACTTGACGCGCTCGAAGAAGCGGTCGTTGGGCGGGGCCTGGACGTACCTGGGGTCCGTGGCCGGCGAACCGGGCAGGATGGAGATGTCGGGAACCAGGTAGTAGACCGGGCTCGCGAGCATCGGATCGACGTCGTCACGATTCATCGGCATGTCCTCGTTGAACCAGGTCAGTGCGCCCTGCCAGTCATCTTCATAGGGATCGTCGGGGATGTTGTCCTTGCCGCTCCAGCTGCCGTTGTTGTAGATGATGGAGCTGGCCAGGGTGAGGTTGGGGTCGGTGCCGTTGGCCTGGTTCCAGGTCGCACTGTTCTCCACGTCCTGGCCTTGGTCGTCGAGTGAGCCGACAACCACACCGTTCTCGCGGAAGTAGGAGACGATCAGGTTGTAGAGCTTGCCGCCGGTGCCGTGGCGCAGCTTGAGGCCGTCGTCGCCGGAGTCACCTGTGTCGGCGGAGCCGATCAGCGTCGCGTTGTAGATCTGCGGGTTGGAGATCGGCGTTGCCGTCATATCGTCTTCCCAGTTGTCGGACTCGAAGCCGTGGTCGGCTGACACTGCGCCATCCTGGACCACGACCCAGAACTGGCCCTTGCCGTTCCAGCCGAGGGTCCAGTCGAAGCTGTCGTCCTTGGCTCCGGTCATGAGGGCGTACTTGAGCTCGGCAGCACCGCCGAAGAACTCGACGCCGTCGTCCTCGTTGTAGTGGACCTGGATGTGGTCGTAAGTGCCGCCCCTGCCGACGCCCTGGAAGGCGATGCCGTTGAGCTCGTTGTCGGGGCTGAACTCGATGCCCGCGAACTCGACGCGCACGTACGACATGTTGCCTGAGTTGTCGTCGTCATCGGGGTTCTCCCCGCCGCCGAAGGTGCCGGTGTCACCCTCTCCCTCCTGCTCGCCGCCGGGCGAGTTGAGGTGAGCGTAGCCGTTGAGGATGAGGCCGCCCCAGTCCTGCGGGGCGCGCGAACCCAGTTCCAGCGGTGAGGTGAAGATGATCGGCAGCTCGGCCGTGCCCTCGGCCATGATCTTGGCGCCCTGGGCGATGATCAGGGTGCCGAGGCCCTCGGTGTCGCCCATGATGACCGTGCCGGGCTCGATGGTCAGGGTGGCGCCGTCCTCGACGAAGATCGCGGTGTTGAGGTAGTAGAGGTTATCAGCGTCCCAGGTCGTGTCGGTGGTGACGTTGGCGTCAACCGCGACAATATCGTCGACGATGTTATACATCGCGTTGCCGTACGAGATAGCCTCTCCGGACTCGTGGTCGAGGAGCGCACAGACGAACTGGTAATGACCGGTGGTGGCGGTTGCACCCGCGGGGGCCGGACCGAAGGCGGCGGCCGAAGGCGCGTACAGCATCATGCGGTCGATGGTGGGCGTCCATACCGGGATCCCGTCCTCGGAGCCGAACAGGTCGGTCGCCTCGCCGGCCGGCAGAATGCCGTCGACCGCGTTGACGAAGAAGCGCTCGCCGGTATCGCGGTTCTCCCAGTACATGACCATCAACACCGGCATCGAGTACCCGTTGGGATCGATGCTGAGGTAAACCGACATCCCGTCGCCGAGGTAGGTGACCGGATCGTAGGCCGGGTAATTGGTCTCGACCAGCACCGCCGGCTTGGCCGTGGACGCGGAGGCCTTGGCCTCGACCGCGGCCTTGGCCGGGATCGCCGACAGATCGGCCGCGCGCACCCACGGCGCGATGGCGAGCGGATATCCCGGCTGATCGAAATCACCCATACGCTGGTCGGCCCGCCGGACTCGCGGATTGGCAGCATCGAGGCTGCCGCCGTGCAGCATCACCGCCGCCACCAGAAGAAACAGAAACACTCGCATTCTCATAACTCTCCCCCTTTCATGGGATCAAAGGTGTGGCCCCGCTGAGGCCGTAAAGTTCTTCCGGCAGTCATCCCACCGTGGCGGAGTGGAGTGAATGTGAAGAAGGTGTTAGAACACTGTGTAGGTGACTCCCAGGCCGAAGCTCCGACCGCGCTGGTAGCGCTGCTCGAATCCCCCCGTGAGCTCGTACTTCTCGTCAGTCAAGTTCGAAGCGGTGATCGAAAGGCTGAGCCCGTCACCCAGGAAGCCGAGCCGCTGCTTCCACACCAGATCGAGGGTCGAGTAGGGCTTCTGGTAGACGTCGGGCAACCCGACGCCACCCGCCTGGTGGAGGGTCTCGCCCTTGCTGTTGTAGAGCAGCCGGACAGCCGTCCCCCAGCGCGGGGGCGCCCACTCGAGCACCGCGTTGAAGGCGTAGTCGGGCTGGCCGACCAGCGGACGCGAGGTGCTGGTGAGAATGGGATTCTCGCCGATATCGATCTCGGAGTCGACGTAGGTGTAATTGAGCTGCACCATGAAGGGCGACAACGCGTCGGCGATGAAACCGAGGTCGCGGCGGAACTCGAGCTCGGCGCCGATGTTGGTCGCGCCCGGGGTGTTGATCCAGGTCGACTGCAGCTCGACCGCGAGCAGCAGCGTGCGCTCGATTGGATTGCTGAAATCCTTGTAGAAAACGCTCGCCGCGATGACCCCGAACTGATCCGGGAACCACTCCCAACGGAGGTCGAAGCTCGAGATCTTCGCAGTCTCGAGGAGCGGATTACCGCGCGCTGACTGGCCGCCCATCACGTCAGTCCACTCGAAGGGTGCGAGCTCACGGAACTCGGGCCGGTTGACCGTGCGGCTGACGGCCGCACGGAGGTTGGTGTTGGAGTTGAGGCGGTAGGTGGCGGAGAGGGCCGGCATGATCTCGCCGTCCGTGACCCGCGACTCGATTGTTTGTGAGTCGACACTGAACGGATCGAAGGTGGTGACGACGATCTCGGAGTCCTCGTAGCGCAGGCCTCCGTTGAATCGCCACTTGCCGATGGTGGCGTCGGCCATCAGGTAGGCCGCGCCGAGATCGTGGCTGGCGCTGTAGGTGTCGGTGGGCCGGGTCTCTTCCTTGATTTCGAGGCCGTCCGGGCGAATGTTGTCCTCGATGAAGATGTCGTCCGGAACCGGCGTCAGGTCGATGCCCTGGAGGCCTCGGAAGGTGAACCTGAAACGGCGCGAGGAGAAATCGCGCTCGCGGTTGTAGAACGCGACGCCACCCTTCACGCTGCCGAAGATTTCGCCCGACATGAAAAACTGGGTCCAGTCGGCGCCTCCGTCAACGATGTCGTCCGCGAGGTCATTGTAGAGCAGGAAACCGCTCTGGCTCTCGGCCGTGAGGACCATCTCGCCGTTTTCCAACTTGTAGAAGGAGTCGCGGAGGTTCCAGGTGTTGTTGGCCTGCCCGTAGCTGCCACGCCACTCGAGCAATCCTCCACTCTGACCGATTTTCTCGAAGAAATGTTCTCCGCTCAGCTGGTAGGAGCCGACCTCCTCCTGCTTGTAGTCGATGCGGTAATCCGACACGCTGGTCGACTGATCGCGGTTGAAGCCCTCGAAGTACCGGTTGCCGGCCTTCGAGTCCCGTGTGTAGATGGTTCGCAGCTCGAGCTTGTGATTCTGGCCGAGCTTGAGCGAGAAGTTGCCGACCAGGCCGGCCCGCACACCCTCGGAGTCGGTCGCCATGTCGTAGTCGTTCATCACCGCCAGCTCGTTACCGTTACTGACGCTGTAGTAGATCTGCTCCTCGTCTTGGTGGTAGAAGCTGTGGGCGTGGGTCGCGGACAGCACCATCCCGAAGTTGCCGAAGGTGTCGCCGTAGGTCAGGTTGAAGTCCGAGCTGGGGCTGGCATTGGGGTACGGACTGTCGACATAGCCTTTGGCGGTGTTCTCCGCCGTCCAGGCACCAATTAAGTCCCAACCGAACTGCTGCATCTCCTCCGGGCCGAAGCCCGGTTTGAAGGCGTTGCCACGCACTAGTTTTTCATCGGGTATCGAGGCGGGAAGCCCCTGACCGCCGTCACCGAAGAAGCTCAAACCGCCCAGGTAACGGCCGAAGGCATCGCCCGTCGTGTTCGAGTTGGTCTTGCCACCGATGCCGATTTCGAGGGTCGGCGAGGTCGGAAAGTCGAGGGTCTCGATCTCGACCAGACCGGCGACGAAGTCACCCGACTGGTCCGGTGTATACGATTTCGACACCCGAACGTTGTCGAGCAGCTTGGTCGGGAAGAGGTCGAGCGGCACCACCTTCTTGTCGAACTCGGTGGTGGGTAGCTTGGAGCCGTTCAGCGTCGTGTTCGAGTATCGCTCACCGAGGCCCCGCACGTAGACGTACTTGTCGTCCTGGACCGAGATCCCGGTCACACGCTGGAGCGCGCCAGCGGCGTCGCCGCCCGCGTTCCTGCTCATCTCCTGTTTGGAGATGGCGTCGGAGATCTCCGCCGCCTGCTTGCGTTGCACCAACAGCGCCTGCTCGGTCGACTCGTCGGCGGCGGCCGCCTCGACGGTGATTTCGCCAACGAAAACCCCGCTGTCTGCGGCACTGTTCACTTCGCTCCCGGTATCGATAGATGACGTGGCCGCTGGAGCTCCGGCCAGGTCCTCGACCTGCTCACTCTCGTCTTCGGGAACGATCTCGTCTGCCGCTTCACGCACTGCCACTTCCGCATCTGCCATCGCAACCGGGGCGTCTGTCGATGGGAGCAGCACGACCGCGAAATCGGCGTTGCTTCCGTCCGTGACCACCACATCGGTGACCTTGTTCGGCTCGAAGCCATCCTTGCTGACGATCACCGTGTAGGTTCCCGGCGGGGCTTCACCCCGAAAATCGCCGCCGACTCCCGTCGGGAAGCTGATGTCGGTGCCTTCCACCGTGAGGGTGGCGCCACGCACCGGCTGTCCGGTGAAGCCATCGATGACCACACCGGTGATGGTGCCCCCGGCGATCGCAATCGCCGGAAACAGAATGATGCTCACGCAGAGCAGGGCCAGTGGCCCAATATTTCTGATATTCATTTCGCTGTGTCCTCCGTCCGTCCGTTGAGGGTCACGGCACCGATCCCATCCGATGCCGAGGACAGTTCAACCGAACGGTGTGAAGGAGAACGCTTCGAAATGTAAAAACAGTGTGAAGCGCATCTACCCGGGGCTGGTGGGGAGATCGATACCCAACCACCGCGCCACCATCGGTGCGACCTCGGTCACCTGAATTTCACCGAGGTGTGTTCTTTGAACGCCCGCTCCGCGAGCGAAGAGCATCCCGCACATCTCGTCATGCGATGCGAGGAAGCCGTGCTGGCCGTAGTAGCGGCTCGGCTCCAGCGCCGGTCCGTCGAAGCCGCTCGAGGCGGCGAAGCCCGGGGCGAGGAAGACGATCAGGTCGCCACTCGACGGGCTGTCGAGGCCGACCGCCCCGGCCTCCTTACGGGTAAAGATCCTCTCCACCGCCGGGCGTCCCTCGACCTCGAGATCGGCCAGCACCCGTGCGGCACGTCGCAGCAGCTCGGGCGCCTCCGCCTCGGAGACAACGCCTCCCGGCTCACGTCCCTCGAGGTTGAGGTAGAGGTGGAAGAACGCGCCGCCAGTGATGGCGAGCATCGGCGTATCAGGGGACGGTCGCGAGTGCCCGTCATCGTCGATGATCGTCACCATGCCGGCGTCGGCCAGCGCCCGGTTCGGCCGCACGACGTCGAAGATCGGTATCTGGCCGTGATCGGACACCACCACCAGCGCATCACGCTGCGGATCGAGAGAGTTCCAGATCGAGGCCACGGACCGGTCTATCGAGCGGCCAACCCGCTTGAGTCCCTCCTCTGCGGCGAGCACGCGACCGGGGCTGAAGGCCCACTGCATGGTATCCACGATCAGGCTCGCATGCTGGTAGACGTCCGCCGACGAGTGGTAGACGAAGACCAGATCCGCGTCCTCCTCTGCCAGCACCCAGCCGAGCATCCGATCGAGGTACCGGTCTAGGCGTTCTGTCTGCTCGACGAAGGTGTCGAGGTCGATGCCGTGCGCCAGGTCCAGCCACCAATCGGCCACCATCCGATCTGCTTCGCCCGGCCAGGGGCCGATGGCCTCCGTGATTCGGTCCTCGAAGCTGTCCGGATAGGCGGTGAGTCGATTGGCCCCCCCACGATAGAAACGCATTCCGCCGGTCAACCGGTCGACATGCAGCACCTTGCACCAGGCACCGTATCTGCGCGGCCGCAGATCATCGGGCCCCTGCGCCTCGAAGGCGATCTCGAGCCACTCCATCTCCCCCGCATAGCTCCAGTCGACCCCATCCGTACGACGTACAGCGACCGTGTCATACCGCGGGCGCCCATCCGGGTTCGAGTCGACCAGCGCCACCAGTACCTCGACCCGGTCCGGTGTGGACGATCCGAGATTGATCGAAAACCGCCACATCAGCGGTGACAGACCATCGCTGGACGGCACCTCGCCGGTAGTCTCAGCGATGTCCGGCTTGAACTCGATGATTTCAGACGGCGACACCGGCGGACCCGGCCATACGGCACCGAAATCACCGATTCGATCGACCGCGCCCGCGTCCGCACCGGGCCACATCAGGGTGGCAACTCGCAGACCGCTGCTGCGCGCAGCTTCCCAGAGGGTCAAAGCATCGCTCGATGTCGTGAAACCGGAAACGCGCTCGGTGATCGGCGCGCCCGGTTTCTTGAAGTCGTTGCCGACGATGCCGGTGCCGGCTGCGTCGCGGCCGGTGACGAGCACGTTGTGCACCACCGCAGTCAGGGTCGGGTTGACGATGCGCAGCCGTTCGGCGGCCAGGCCCTGTTGGGCCATGCCGGCCAGGCCGTTCGGTGTCGCAATCGTCGGATCCTCGAGCCACTGATGGACGAGGTCAGCGCCGACGCTGTCGAAGGAGGCTACGATGACGCGTTCTGCCCGGCCTCCCTGGGGGACGCTACCCTGACAGGCAAACGCAAGCGAGGCAACTACAGCGAGGGCAGAGACGGCGAAGCGAAAAGAGGGATGATTCAGCATCGCTGTGATGGTAGCGCACAACGATGGAATTCGGATTTCGGAATTCCCACCCACCCTCCCGTCCTTCGGATCGGTTCCTCAGGTGATTGGGCAGCATTCCTAATTCCTCATTCCTACTTCCTCATTCGAGAGGTTATCCGCCGCAGGGGATGACGTGTGCGCCGGGCCAGGCGTCTGTCACCCGGTTACGGGTCCGCTCGGCCATCGACTTCGAGTCGAACGGCCCGATTCGGACGCGCCAAAGCTTGTCGATACCGTCGAGTACCAATGCTTTCTCACCCGCCCGATCGAGCTCCGCCTCCGCTCGTCGCGCGTTGTCGGCATCGCTGAACGCGCCCACCTGCACCCAAAAGCACGGTGAGTCGTTTGCCGGCTCGTTTTCCCGTGCCGGCGGGTCCGCGCGTCCGATCAGCCTGATCTCGACCGGGGCCACTCCGTCGATGTCGAGACCGATCGTCTTCGCAGCGGCGAAGGAAAGATCGATGATGCGTCCCTCGATGAAGGGTCCGCGATCGTTGATGCGGACCTCCACAGCTGCGCCGTTGTCGCGACGTGTCACTCGCACCAACGAGCCGAACTCCAGCGTCCGGTGGGCGGCCGTCAGCCGATGCATGTCGTAGGTCTCGCCGGACGCTGAACGACGACCGTGGTAGGGCTCGCCATACCAGGATGCGAGGCCTCTTTCGACCCAGTCCGTCTCCGGTGGCGACGCTGGAGCCGGTATCGGAGTCGGCGGCGGCGGTACAGGTCTCACCTGCAGTTGCTGGACTCCGCGGTGTGCGCAACCAACGGAGAGCACCAAACAGGCGAACAGGAAGATCGCAGGAGTTATGAGTTTTGAGTTTTGAGTCTTGAGTTCCCGACCACCCCCCCGGTTCTCTTGGGGGTGGATGGGGGACAACTCATAACTCATAACTCAGCACTCAAAACTAGACGTCGAGGTCTTTCGCCTCTGGCAGCTCCCCGGCCTGGTCGAGAATTGGCTGGACGTGCCCGGCGAGAAACTCTCGCACCTGCTGTGGCGCACGGCCGACGAAGCGCTCCGGGTCGAGGAGCGTGTCGAGCTCCGCGCGATCGAGCGGGATCTCGGGATCGTCCGCCACCAGATCCAGGAAAGGGTTGGCACCACCGTCCTCGAGCACCGCCGTCGCCGCCGCTCGCGCGTGAAGACGCAGCCGCTCATGAACCGCCTGCCGATCGCCTCCGCGACGAACCGCATCCATCAGAATCGCCTCCGACGACATGAGAGGCAGCTCTTCGCCGAGATTGCGCGCGATCATCGCCGGAAAAACCTGCAGCCCGTCCGCCACGTTGTGCACGATGCGCAGAATGGCGTCGGTGGCCAGGAACGCCTCGGGTAACGAGAGACGACGGTTGGCCGAATCATCGAGCGTCCGCTCGAGCCATTGTGCGGCAGCGGTGTGGGCCGGGTTGGCGGCAATCGACATCAACCACCTGGAAAGGGCGGTGACCCTCTCCGAGCGCATCGGGTTGGCCTTGTACGGCATGGCGGAAGAACCCACCTGTCCCTCGGCCAGAGGCTCACGCAGCTCCTTCAGTCTCGCGAGAAGCCTGATGTCGGTGGCGAACTTGGACGCCGACTGGCCGACCCCGGAGAGTGCGTCGAGCACGAAGGCGTCCACCTTCCTCGGATAGGTCTGTCCGGTCACGGGATAGGTGTTCGAGAAGCCGAGAGTCTCGGCCACTCGCTGGTCGAGGGCCAACACCTTTTCGTGGTTGCCGTCGAAAAGCTCGAGAAACGTCGCCTGGGTCCCTGTCGTGCCTTTCACGCCACGCAGCATGAGACGGTCACGCTCGAAGCGGATGCGTTCGAGATCGAGCAGGAAATCCTGCAGCCACAGGCAGGCCCGTTTGCCAACCGTTGTCGGTTGTGCGGGTTGGAAGTGGGTCATCCCGAGGGCTGGCTCGTCCGCCCACCTCTCGGAAAATACGGCAAGCGCCTTGATCACCGACAGAACCCGCGTGATCACGAGATCCAGCGCATCGCGCGTGATGATGAGATCCGCGTTGTCGCCGACATAGGCCGAGGTCGCACCGAGATGGAGGATCGGTTTTGCGGCCGGTGCGCGGTCGGCGAACGCCTCGAGGTGGGCCATGACATCGTGGCGAGTGCGCTTCTCGTAGTCCTTCACGCGCTCGAGATCAGACGGCGTCACCTCGAGATTGGCGAGCATCTGATCGAGCGCATCACCCGGGATCTCGAGGCCGAGCTCACGTTCGGCGGCTGCCAGCGCGAGCCACAGCCTCCGCCAGGTCGTATACCGGTTTCCGGTCGAGAAGAGCTTCTGCATCTCCTCGGAAGCATAGCGACCGGTGAGCGGGTGATCGAAGCGATCTAATGAGGTCATTGGTCCTCCTGGGGAAGTATAGCGGGAGGAGAGTTCTGAGTTCTCAGTTTTGAGTTTTGAGTTTTGAGTTCCCACCCACCCTGCCGATGCTGGATGCTCGATCCGCCCACTCTCCCATCTCCCTTTCTCCCCCGCCCCCCTGCTCCTCCGCGCCGCACCGGCTATGATGCCTGCGCGAGAGGAGAGAGCGGCATGGTCCAGGTTTCGAGCGAAATTGGTCGGCTACGTAAGGTTCTCATGCACGAACCTGGGCTCGAGGTGGACCGGATGGTGCCGCCGATGATGGAGGAGCTGCTCTTCGACGACATCCTGTTCGGCGACCGGGCCCGCGAAGAACACCGGCGCTTTCGCCGCCTTCTGCAACTCCTCGGCGTCAGTGTCATCGAGGCCAACGATCTTCTCCGCCAGTCGCTCGCAAGTGAAGAGGCACGCACCTGGCTTTGGGCGAGATTACGGCCCGAGGCACCGCATACGCTGACCTCCAGCTCACCACCGACCTCCGCCGAGGAGGCGGTGGAGATCGCAACCGCCGGCCTTCTCGCCGGGGAGGACAGCCATGGTATCGAGGTGGAGGATCTTTTCCGGCTGCCGCCGCTGCCCAACTGGTGCTTCCAGCGCGATCCGCAGGTGATCCTCGGCGACGGCATCGTCCATTCGGCCATGGCCACCACGGCCCGCTGGCGGGAGGGATTGCTTTCCCGCTGTATCTTTCATTTTCACCAAGAATTCAGCGGCACACCGACGATCCTCGACCCGATGTTCGAGGCGCGGGAGTCGGGTCAGTTCCTCGGTCCCCATCGTCCCCGTCTCGAGGGCGGTGACGTCCTCGTCCTCTCGCAGGATGTGGTGGTGGTCGGTGTCTCGGAGCGGACCAACACGGTCGCGGTCGAGCTCCTCGCCGAGGCTCTTGCGAGGCGCGACGATGGTCCGCGGTGGCTCGAGATCGTGAACGTCCCGGCGCGCCGCGCCTACATGCACCTGGACACCGTCTTCACCCCGATTGACCGCGATGCAGCTCTTGTCTTCGAACCCGTCATTTGCGGCGACGGCCCACAGGTCGCCGAATCTTTCGAAATCGACCTCGGCTCTTCCGACCTCACGCCCGATCACACCGGATGCCTGCTGGACGCACTGACCCGGCGCGGCATCGACCTTGAACCGATCCCGTGCGGCGGCAGCGACCCGGTTGCACAGCAGCGCGAACAGTGGACCGATGGCGCCAACGCCTTTGCGCTGTCCCCCGGGATCATCGTTCTTTACGATCGCAACCTTGCCACCGCCGACGCACTCGACGGTACCGGCTTCCGGGTCCTGCAGGCCGAAGACGTACTCCTCGGTCGAGAGGAGGTGGCGCTCGATGGAGATGGCCGTGTCTGCCTGCTGATCGACAGCCACGAAATGTCACGCGCCCGCGGCGGACCACATTGCCTCACCCACCCGCTGGAGCGGGATGACATCTGACCCGAGTTTTGAGTTCTGAGTTCTGAGTTCTGAGTTTTGAGTTGCCGGCGGCCCGTGGGCGTTGTGACTCACCATTCCGTGTTCCGGGGGTGCGGGTGGGAAATCCGAAATCCGAACTCCCAATTCCAAAATGCCGGTGGGCGGGTGGGCATTCCTAATTCCGAATTCCGAATTCCGAATTCTGCAGCCGCAGCTGTTTCCACCGGTCGTGGTACCACAACCACTGGTCCGGGTTCCCACGAATCGCTTTCTCGAGAATCCCCATGTAGCGCGCGGTCAGTGAAACATCGTCGTGCTCTGACTCGGGCAGATCATCGACAACCACAGGCTCGTCATACCGCAAACTGTAACGCCCGGGCCCTTCACGCAGTGCAAAGACCGGCACTACAGGCGCCCCGGTCTTGAGGGCCACGCGCGCGAGGATCGAGTGGGCCCACGCAGGTCGACCGAAGAAGGGCACCTCGACGCCGCGGTCCGGCGACGCCCGTTGATCGATCAGGATGCCCACCGCGCCACCCCGTTTGAGCTCCGCCAACATCTCGCGCAGCATGTTGTGTTTCCCGAATACCCGGTTGCCGTAGAGCTTGCGCAGGCGGTCGAGTTCGACCTCGAGGAGCGGGTTGTCGAGTGGTCGGTTGACAACTGCTATCCCGGATTCGAGCAGGAGTCCGGTTACCAGCGCAGCGACCTCCCAGGAACCGATGTGGGCGGTGAGGAAGAACACGCCGCGGCCGTAGCTGAATGCCTTCTCTACGTTTTCCAGCCCCGAGATTTCGACTGCGGCCATCAGCTCGTCGGGCTGAAGCCTCTGCATCCGTATCGCGTCAAGGGCTGATCTGGCGAAGTGTCTCGTGACATCCCGCGCGAGGGCGCGGCGCGCCGCATCATCCATCTCCGGAAAGGCGAGCTGGAGGTTGAAGTCGATGATCTCCCGCCGCCTTCCGCCGAGCGCCGAGTACACGGTCCCGAGCGCGTTGCCGACCTTCGCGAGGCCAGCCGGCGACAGCATGCCGGTCAGCCCGCGGGCCGTCCGGTAAGCCGCGTACTCGACCTGGTTTCGCAACGCAGAACGGTCCTTGCTCACGCGTCCACCTCCGGCAGGAGCCGCCACAGATCGTCCCAACTGCAGCCGACCGGCTCCACGATCGGCTCGACCACCCAGACGCCGGCCTCCGACGAGAGCTTGACCGCATCCTTGGCAGTCGTGACCGGCACTGCCGACGCCGCCCTCGCCTGGCTGAGGATGTCAGCGAGGTCCTGATCGGTGTAGGCGTGGTGATCCGGAAACCAGCGTGTCGCAACGATCTCCGCACCGGCTTCGACCAAGGTCGCGGCAAAGCCTTCCGGCCGACCGAGCCCGGCAAAGGCGAGAACCCGCTGGCCGGACAGGATCGTCGGCTCTCGCCATCCTTCGGGAGGGACAAGTACGCGATTCGGACGAATGCGCGAGACGAGTATTTCGAGCCCGGGAGCGACGCGGTGAGCAACCCTCTCGATCTCCGCCACCTGGGCACGCCACTCGGTCGACACCTTGGTGACCAGTACTGCGCCCGCCCTCGCGAGCCCGGTCAGCGGTTCCCTCAAGCGACCCAGTGGAGGCAGCCGCCCCCCACCGAAGGGATCGCCGGCGTCGACCAGGACCAGGTCGAGATCGCGTTCGAGGCGACGGTGCTGGAAGCCGTCATCGAGCACCACGACGTCGGCGCCCAAGAGCTGGGCTCGCGCCCCACCGCGGGCGCGGTCTGGGTCGACCACGATCGGCACGCCCGGCAGGCGGCGCGCCATCTCCAGAGGTTCGTCACCGACCTCGGCCGCGGTCTGTTTCGGGTCCGGTCCGACAACTACCGCCTGGGCATCGTCGTCGCGCTTATAGCCACGGGTGAGTACCGCAGGATGTCGCCCCTTGCGAACGAGGTCCCGTGCGAGGGCAATCACCGTCGGCGTCTTGCCGGTCCCACCGAAGGTGAGATTGCCTACCGAGATGACCGGCACGTCCAGCCGGGTGCGTTCGATCCATCCCCTCCGGTAAGCGGCATTCCTCGCCGCCACCGCGCCACGGTAGAGGGGTGTCATCGGCAGCAGCAGAAACCGCCAGCTCATGCTTGTCATGTCCCGTGGATGAGATCGAGCAGAGCGGATGACGTACGGTCAATGGCTCCGCGGTTGCTCTCGACCACCTCTCGTCCGGCGTTACCGGCGGCCGCCGCGAGGTCCGGCTCGTCGAGCCACGCCGCCGCGGCCACTCGCAGCTCGGCGCTGTCGGCCACCAGGCGGGCGCCCCCGGCCTCGGTCATTTCGTCGTAGACCTCCTTGAAGTTGTGGACGTGGTGCCCGCTCAGCACCGGGACTCCCCACACCGCCGCCTCGAGCGGATTATGGCCCCCGGTCGGCACCATCGAGCCGCCGATGAATGCAACCGTTGCCAGGCGGTAGGCGCGAGCGAGCTCACCGATTGTGTCGACCAGATAGACGTCCGAATCGGCGACGACGCCCTCACCGCTGCTTCGGCGAGAGAAGGCCAGACCGCGATTGGCGAGCATTCGTGCCACCGCGTCGAATCGCTCCGGGTGGCGAGGAGCCAGGACCAGAAAGGGTGCGGCTCCGTCCGTCCCGAGACCCTCGAGTGCGTCGAGGACCTGCGCTTCCTCGCCCTCCATGGTCGAGCCGGCGACCATGATCGGCCGGTTACCCGCTACCGATCGAATGTCGTCTTCCCAATCCAGCGGGCGTTGGTCGGCCTCGAGATCGTATTTGACGTTCCCGGTGACGACAATCCGCTCTTCCGGCACGTGGAGCCCGGCGAATCGCTTGGCGTCGGCTTCCGACCGAGCCAGCACCAGCGCCAGTGGATCGAGGAGCGTTCGCAGTACGCCGGCGACCTTTCGGTAGCGCTGGTACGAACCCTCCGACAACCGAGCATTGACCACCGCCACCGGTACCTGGCGCAATCCCGCCTGGTGAATCATCTCTGGCCAGAGCTCGGTCTCGACCAGCACCAGCAGGCGCGGTCGTCCCGCCTCGAAGACCCGGATCACAGGGCCGGGCAGGTCGATCGGACAAGGAAACACGGGCAGCCGATCTCCGAGGGTGCGCCGAGCGAGCGCGAGACCGGTCGCGGTGGTCGCGGTCAGGAAGATCGGTAGCTCCGGCTCCTTCTCCTCGAGGTCGGCCACCAGCCTCCGAGCCAGCTCCACTTCGCCGACCGACACCGCTTGAATCCAGACACCCCCCGGCCGGAGATCGGGCAGCGATTTCGCGAGCCGGTCGCGAAACCGGGGTCGACTCTTGCCCGCAAGCCGCTGGCAAATCTTGATCACCGGTAATGCCACGGGTAGGAGACCGCCGAACAGCGACCGGTAAACCCACAAACTGGTGCTCGCCATCACGCCTAGGATAAACCACGTCGGGGCTCGGCGAGCTCTCGAAACTTGGGGTTGTTGACGCCTCGTAACGCGTGATCGATCGATCAGGCCAGGGTTGCGTACTCGACCTCACCGTCGGCCACCAGAAAGGTGCCGGCTCGGCCTTCCAGAGCATGCCTCAAGCTATCCGCGTCGGTGATCAGGACGTTCTTTCCAGTCGCCTCGACGAAGTCCATCGACGCCTTCACCTTCGGTCCCATGGAACCCGGGGGAAACTGATGGGAATCCATCATCTTGCTTGCATGATTGAGTGGCATCCGGCGCAACCATCGCTGGTTCGGGCGGCCGAAATTCTCGGCCACCATCGGCACCTGGGTCAACATGATGAAGAGGTCGGCTTCAAGTTCACAGGCGAGCATCGACGCCACGTAGTCTTTGTCGATCACCGCCTCTACGCCCCGGAAATAGCCACCGACATCCTGATACACGGGAATGCCCCCCCCACCGCCGGCAATCAGGACCGCACCGTTCTCGATCAACCGCTTGAGCAGGTGGCAGCCGAGAATCTTCTGCGGTTTGGGCGATGCGACGACCTTGCGCCAGCCCCGCCCGGCATCCTCGACCATCTGCCAGCCGTGTTCCTGCATCAGGAGGTTCGCACGGTACGCGGTGAAGTACGGACCGACCGGTTTGGTGGGGTTTTCGAAAGCAGGATCCTCACGGTCGACCTCGACCTCGGTGAGGACTGCAGCGATCTCTTTTTCGAGTTGTTCCTCGTTGAACCGATTGCGGAGCTGATTGGCCAGCATGTAGCCCATTGCGCCCTGGGTCTGGGCAACCGCCACATCCAGGGACTGAGGCGGAATCTTGGTGATGGCCTCTTCGACCTGGATCATGATATTGCCGACCTGCGGGCCGTTGCCGTGAACGATCGCAAGCTCGTAGCCGCGATGGATGATTTCCACCAGCCATCTGGTGGCTTTCCAGCTGAGGGTGAACTGCTCCTCCTGGGTGCCGTGGTCCTGCGGCCGCAGCAGGGCGTTCCCGCCGAACGCGATGACTGCGGTGCGTTGCTGCGCTCCGTCGAGCTCGATGCGATTTTTTCCGGTCATTCTCGCCTCCGGCCCGAAGTACGGGAAACCCCCATTGTCCGACCGGGCCATGACGGTGTCAACATCAGGTCTGTCGCCGTCCACTGCTCATTCTTTATTCTCGGCGATCTACCTCGGTTGCAGTACGATGACTCGCTCGACACCCCCGACATCCTGCACGCTCCGGGCAACCGCGAGGCCGGTCGCGCACGCGATTTCGGTCACCGCACCGGCCTGGTCGTCTCCGACTTCGATGATCGCTCCCCCACACGGCCGCACCAGACGCCGTAGATCGCCGAGCAGCCGGCGCAGGAGATCGAGGCCGTCGATCCCACCGTCGAGAGCCTTCGCGGGATCGTGGCTGACCTCGACTGGCAAGCGCACGATGTCGGTCGACCGGACATATGGAAGGTTGGCCACCACCAGGTCCCACGGCGGGCCAACGGCAGAGCAGAGATCACCGACAAAGAGCGGAACCGAGACCCGGTGACGGACGCAGTTGCGGCGGGCTACTGCCAGCGCTGCCGGCGATCGATCCACCGCGGACACCTCCCAGCCGGGGCGTTCGGCCGCGAGCGTCACCGCGATGGAGCCCGAACCGGTGCCAACGTCAAGGACCTTCGCCGTCCTGGACAGCGGCAGGGCCAGGGCCGTCTCGACCAGGAGCTCCGTCTCCGGACGCGGCACCAACACGGAGGGATTGACCTCGAAGTCGCGACCCCAGAACGGACAGGTGCCGGTAAGATGGTGGGCCGGTTCGCCCGCAGCCCGTCTGCCGAGCCAGTCGCGAAAACGCTTTTCGACGTCGGCCGGAACCTCTCGCTCGGGATAGAGCCTCAGAGTCGTTTCCTCGACACCCCAAGCCGCAGCCAACAGCCACCTCGCCTCCCGCCGGGGATGGGGGATGCCTTCCCGACGAGGCAATATCTCGACACCGAGTCGTAGCGCCTCGTCGATTCTCATGTGACTGTCCAGAGGTCATTTTTCGAATTTTGAATTTCGAATTTCGAATTTGCCGCATGGTCAGCGTCGGACGTGGAATACCGAATTCCGAATTCCGAATTCCGAACTCTGGAGATCAACCCAGCTCTTCCCTGAGGCGTTCTGCCTGGAAATCGGCAATCAGGGGATCGAGCAGGAGATCGAGGTGCCCTTCGAGAATCTCCCCCAGCCGGTGAACCGTGAGCGAGATGCGGTGATCGGTGACTCGCCCCTGAGGGAAGTTGTAGGTGCGAATCTTTTCGGAACGATCACCTGAGCCGATCTTCGAACGACGGTCGGCCGCCCGCTCCGCATCCCGCTCGCGTTCTTCGATCTCTTTGAGGCGCGCCTTGAGAACCCGCATCGCCTTGGCCTTGTTCTGGATCTGCGACTTTTCATCCTGGCAGGAAACCACCAGCCCGCTCGGCAGATGGGTGATGCGGACCGCCGAATAGGTCGTGTTGACGCTCTGTCCGCCCGGGCCCGAGGAACAGAATCGGTCGATTCGGAGGTCGTTCTCGTCAACTTCGACTTCAACCGCCTCGGCTTCCGGCATTACCGCGACTGTTGCCGCGGAGGTGTGGATGCGTCCCGAAGCTTCGGTTGCGGGGACTCTCTGCACGCGGTGGACTCCGGACTCGTACTTGAGGCGGGAGAACGCGCCATCCCCCTCGATCACCGCTACTGCTTCCTTGATGCCACCGAGGCCGGTGTCAGACGAATCGGTGATCGACATCTTCCATCGCCTGGACTCGGCGTACCGGCCGTACATCCGCAGGAGTTCCGCAGCGAAGAGAGCCGCCTCGTCACCTCCGGTTCCGGCACGCACCTCGAGAATGACGTTGCGACGATCGTTGGGATCCACTGGCAGCAACAACAGCTTCAGCTTCTGCTCGTTGTCTTCCATCCGCGCAGACAACTCTTCGATTTCGGCCTCGGCCATCTGTCTCATTTCGGAATCGTCCGCCTCGGCCGCGATCTCACGGGCGCCCTCGAGCTCCGAAGCAATCGTCTGGTGCTCGCGGTAGGCAACCACCATCGGTTCGATTTCGGCCAGCTTTTGCGCCACCTCGCGCGAACGCTTGGGATCGACTGCGATTTCTGGGTCAGCCTGCTGCTCGAGGAGGGCTTCGTGCTTCTTAGCGATTTCTTTCAGTCGTTCCAACATGTGTTTCTCTTGATCCCGCCGTGATCTTAACCCGCAATTCGGCGCAAACGAAAACCCGCGCGGTTTTTTGCGCGCGGGTCGGCACGCCGCCTTTCGGCGGCTCGGGTGAGCTACTTGGCGTCGGTGGTCTTGCCGTAGCGGCGCTCGAACTTCTCGACCATACCGGCCGTGTCCACCAGCTTCTGTTTACCGGTGTAGAACGGATGGCACGCACTGCAGATTTCGAGCCGCAGCTCGGTTTTCGTCGATCGGGTCTTGAAGGTGTTGCCGCATGCGCAACGAACCTCGACCTCGTGATACTCGGGATGGACTCCTGCTTTCATCTCACACCTCCACTTGGCTCCTTCGAACCAAGGACGCAGGATCTTACACCTATCCGAACTCAAGTGCAAGTCTCTTTGAATTAGGAATTAGGAGTCAGGAAATCGGAATTCCCGTCCACCCACCCGGCCGCCGAGTAAGATCAGAGACGAGTTGGTATTCCTGAGGCCAGATTGGCGAGTCGATATCAATCGACGCGCCAGACGGTGTCGATGACGGTGCCGTCGACCCATTTGACCACCGCCACCGGCTCCTCTGTGAGCGCCGGCTTGGCCGGTACGCCACAGATCCGATCGAGCTCTGCCTTGAGGTCACCGATCGGCCGGATTGGCAGCTTCGACCCCGCAACGGCATCGAGGAGATCCTGGCGGCGTGGATTGACCGCGATTCCCCGTTCGGTCACCACCACATCGATGAGCTCGCCGGGTCCGCAGAGGGTGGTGACCTCGTCGACGATCACCGGGATTCGGTCGCGGAACGACGGCACCAGCAGCATCGCGCAGCGGGCGGCGAGGCAGTTTTGCCATCCGCCGATGCCGTGCAGAAGGCGACCGTCGGAGTGGGTCACGACGTTGCCGTTGAATTCGAGATCGACCTCGGTCGCGCCCAGTACCGCGACGTCGACCATCGACGCAAAGTTGCCCTTGCCGTGGAAGTTGTACGAGGTGAAGGGGGAAGTGTCCTGGTGACGAGCGTCTTCGCGCATCGATCGCACACCGTCGAGGTCGAAGGTCTGGCCGTCGAGAATGAACTCGATCAGACCCTCGTCGAGCATTTCCACCATGTGCTGCGTCGACCCGCCTCGCGCGAAACGCGCGGTAACGCCCGCGTCGCGCATCAGCTGGGCGAGATACATGGCAAAGGCGAGGGTCGTGCCACCCGCCCCCGCCTGAAACGAAAACCCGTCGCGCATGATGCCGGCCTCGGCGCAAAACCTCGCCGCAAGCTCCGCGATTCGGCGCCTGTCAGGACTCTGCGTAATCCGGGTCGTGCCGGAAACGATCTTCGAGGGGTCGCCAATCGACCCGATCTCCACGACAGCATCGACGTTGTTGCCCTGGATCTGCCACGGCAGGCACGGGAAAGGCACCAGATTGTCGGTCACGACAATCACCTTCTCGGCGTAGATCGAGTCGGCGAGCGCGAAACCGAGCAGGCCGCAGGCTGCCGGACCTCGGAGCCCGTTGGCGTTGCCGAAGCTATCAGCGGTCGGGGCGGCGATCACCGCCACGTCGATGTGGACCTCCCCATCCTGGATCGCCTGCCAGCGCCCCCCGTGCGAACGCAGCACTCCGAGCCCGCGCATCTTGCCGGCCGAGCAATAGGCTCCGAGCGGACCGTTCATCGAACCCTCGATGTGGTGGATCACGCCGGAGTCGAGGTGTCCGATTTGGTTGGCGTGAACCGGGAAGGAGGCCGAGGGGAACCACATCAGGTCCCTGGCCCCGATTTCGGCGGCGGCATCGAAGATGAGATTTCCAACGGCATCGCCGTTGCGCAAGTGGTGATGCGTCGAAACCACCATGCCGTCCGTCAGACCGACCTTTTCGAGCGCCTCTTTCAGAGAAGACACTCTCTTGTCACCGTCCGCGGGGTAGTCGACGCAGCTCGCGATTCGTGGAGCGGCCTTCACCCCGTCGGGTCGGTGGTTTCCGAACCCCTGATACGGTATGGATGCCCGGCCGTTCACCTCCACCGGGACCATCCGTCCGGCAGCGTTTCGTTCCAACTTCATTGCCATAATTCAGACTCCCGCTCTCGCTGACCCCGATCCCCCGGTTTCGGGAGTTCGGGCGGGAATAACGAATTCCGAATTCCGAATTCCGAATTCATCAATCTCCTACCCTTCCGCGTCCCAGTCCTTCGCCAATAAGCCGCCCGCCACCGCGAGTTCCACGGTGCGGAAA
This sequence comes from Acidobacteriota bacterium, assembly GCA_022340665.1. NCBI lineage: Bacteria > Pseudomonadati > Acidobacteriota > Acidobacteriota bacterium. The sequence continues at coordinate 31,214 of JAJDNM010000106.1, forward strand.
GCCTGTTGCACGACCGGTGGATCCACCATCTTCGAGCCGACCGCGACGGCTCCCAGCCCCTGCTCCTCGGCCTCGCGAGCCGCCCGCACGACTCGAACAGCGCGCTCGGTTTCGGACTCGGATGGCGTCATCTCACGATGAACGACCGGGATCTGGCGCGGATGGATACAGCCAATACCATCGAACCCGAGGCCGCGCTCACGTCGCACATATGCGGCAAGACCACCCTCATCTTCGATATCCGAGAAGACCGAGGCGATGGGCTGAATGCCCGCCGCGCGCGCCGCAAAGACCGTCGTCTGTCTGGCGAGGAAGCTCTCGGAGCCGTCGGTTGTTCGTGGCGCGCCGAGCTCTGCCGACAGATCCTCGAGACCGAGAGTCAGGGCGACGACGGAGGGGTCCGCCGACGCGATTTCGAAGGCACGGTGGATACCCCGGGGCGACTCGAGGATCGGCATCAGGAATGCTGCACCTTCTCCTGCGAGGTGTTGGAGCGTCTCCGCCGTTGCACTGACCAACTCCTCCGTTTCCACTTTCGGCAGGAGCACCGTGTGCGGGTTGTGGATGGCTACGGCGTCGAGATCCTCTTCGCCCAGCGGCCCCTGGTTGATCCGCACCATTCGCTCCGACTGCCCCCAGTCAAGGGCGATCAGGGCGTTGCGGACGAGTAGGCGGGCGGTGTCCTTTTCGGCCGGCGGGACCGAGTCCTCGAGATCGAGGATGATGCCGTCGGCGCCGTACAAGCCGCCCGAAATCATCAACTTGGGTTGGTTGCCGGGTATGTAGAGACGGCTGCGGCGAAGCCGGGAGCGCCGACGAGGAGCGTCCGCCCCGGGCGCCGGATTTGGCAGAACCGGCGGCCCGTCCAGTCCAGCACGGCGAAGACAGCTTTCGGTGCGGGCGAGAATCACCCACTCGAGCGCTCCCGCATCCGTGACCGTGATCCGCCCCGTGGTGACGCCGAAGGCGTCTGTGACTCGACGGACCGCATTATCGATCACCTCACCGTAGAGATAGTCGACCTTCGAGAACAGCTCGACAGCCAGCGGCTCGGAAGTCGGCTCGAATCTCACGTTGAGGTCCGAGCGCACGTGCTCTCCCGCGGGGCCCGCGGAAGCCGGTTTGATCCTGGCCTCACCCATGCTCACCTCCTGAGACCCGACAACGTTACAACGTTGAACGTTGAACGTTCAAACGTCAGAGCGACGCAATGATCGCGTCAGTCATCTGGGTCGTGGTCGCCGCGCCCTGGGTGATCGCGTCCGGCCCGCCACGCAACTTGAGCATGTCGTAACTCCTCACCTCACCACTCGCGATCACGGCTGCCACCGCATTTCGGATCCTGGTCGCGATCTCGGCCTCGCCCAACCAATCGAGCATCATAACCGCCGACAGCACCATGGCGATCGGATTCACAATCGAGGGATCGAGGTCGGCGTACTTCGGCGCGGAGCCGTGGGTCGGCTCGAAGACTCCGACCTCCTGACCGATGTTGGCGGAGGCCGCGAAACCGAGTCCGCCAACGAGTCCGGCAAAGCCGTCGGAAATGATGTCACCGAACATGTTGCCGGCGACAATGACACCGTAATCCTCGGGGTTCTTGGTCAACCACATCATCTGGGCATCGATGTTGGTGTCCCACAGTTGAATCTGCGGATACTCCTGATGGACCTTCCGGGCTTCCGCCAACATCATGCCCGAGGTTTCGCGGATAACGTTTGGCTTCTCACACACCGTGACGCTGCCGTAACCGTGGGCTGCAGCGTAGGCGAACGCCTCTTTGCAGATTCGACGACATTTGGCACGGGTGAAGATTCGGGTCGACACCGCCAGGTCCTCTCGCGGGACGTCTCTGAAGGCGCGGAACTTCGGATGCGTGTCGAGGGCCTCCCATACCTGATCCGGGGGGTTGGTCCACTCGACTCCACCGTAGAGGCCCTCGGTGTTCTGGCGGAAGATCACCGCATTGACCCGGGGCTCCTCCGTACCGCCATCGGCGCCCCGGCGAATGAAGTTGAGCGGGTTTCCAGGGAAGGTAATGCACGGCCGAATCGACACATCGAGATCGAAGCGTTGACGCAGACCGACGATCGGCGAGAAATACACCAAGCCCTTGTCTCTGAGCTCCGGTCTGATTTCCGCCGCAGCCTTGTCCTTCGGCTTCGACGTAATCGCGCCGAAGAGCGCTACCTTGTGCTCCGCGATCAGGTCGACCGTCTCCTCAGGAAGAGGGTTGCCTTCCGCGATCCAGTGCTTCCAGCCGATACCCGCCTCAATCCAGTTGGCCTCGAATCCGGCTGCCTCGAGCACTCGCAGGGCCTCCGGGAGCACCACGTTTCCAATTCCGTCGCCGGGCATCACGATCACGGATCGTTTCGTCATGTCGAGTTCTCCTTCACCTTCGTTCGGCTCGGCGCCGATCGCAGGCGCTAAGATAGCGAAAGAGTCTTGATATGGGAAGATCGCAAGATCCAGACCGGCTCTCACATTCGTGACCTGCTATTCGCTCCTGCGGCAACACCTGGAAACAGCGACCTTTGGGAGCCCCGCGGGAGCCTGGCTTTTCGCATTTTCCAGCCTGCGGATGCCGAGCATCATGCATCAGCAGCTGGTGGCTCATGTCTTCATCCTCGTCGCCCTCTTAGCGTTGATCGAGACGCGAAAAACACGACAAGCTCGTCGTGTTTTCAGGCGAAAACAAACTGCCCGGGTTCGCTCTTGCCTCGAAGCGTGAGCCGATTGCCAGTATCGCGATGAGAGCGCGATAGCGTTGGTCGAGCTGCACAGGCTCGTCCGAAGGTCGTCAACATACAGGTCGGTAGCGCCTCATCGATCCCAGAGGTTGAAGCGCAGAATCGACCAAATCGCCGACACGCCGTCTTGCCACCCGATCTTCTTCCCTTCGGCGTAGGTCCGACCATGATAGGAAATCGGTACCTCGTAGATCCTCACTCCGAGGCGGGCGACCTTGGCGGTGAATTCCGGTTCAAAACCGAAACGATCCGACTTCAGTGTGAGGCGGTCCAGGACCTGCCGCACGAATACCTTGTAACACGTCTCCATGTCGGTCAGGTTGAGGTCGGAGAACATGTTGGACAGCAGGGTCAGGAACTGGTTGCCGAGGTAATGCCAGAAGAACAAAACTCGATGCGGTCCACCGAGAAAGCGCGAGCCGTAGACCACGTCTGCAAACCCGTCGATGATCGGCTGCAGCAGGACCGGATATTCCGCCGGGTCGTACTCGAGGTCCGCATCCTGAATCAGCAACACATCACCAGTGGCGGCGGAGAGCGCGGTCCGCAGGGCCGCACCCTTGCCCCGATTCACCTGGTGGCGCTCGCGCTTCATCGTCGCCGGGCGCTGGTCGCCACGACCCGGTGGTACCCATGCCTCGAGCACCGACCAGGTTCCGTCAGATGAGCAGTCATCGACCGCGACGATTTCTAGCGCCTCGACCGGGTCTGGCAACGGCGCCATCGCAACCTTGTCGAGGAGGGCGCTCAACGTCCCTTCCTCGTTGTAGACCGGAATCACCACTGAAAGCTTCATCGAGTCAAGCGTAGCGCACCCGAGATTGTTGAGTTAAGAGTCGAGAGTTCAAGCCGACCCCCTCCAGTTCAAAAAGCATCCCCAACTCGAAATTCTCCACTCTCAACTCTTAACTCTAACTCACACTAGTCCACCACCCGCAAAGGATGCTCTTCGACGAATGCCGGCGTCGCGGCGGCAACCAACACGCTCCCCTCCATGTACTGTGCAACCGGGAGATCAAGCAGATAACACAGGGTCGGTGCAACGTCCGGCGGGCGTACCGCTTGCGCCTTCCCGCCACGAGTGACACCGTCCCCGAGGAGGATGAACAATCCCTCCGGACACCCCTCGGACGACGTGTGCCAGGAGCCGCCAGCGCCGAACGTCCTCTTCAGCTTTTCAAAGGAACCCGGCGCTTCGAGCCCGAAGGGAGACACCACCGCCGTGAGCCCGTGCCGATCACCGGCATCGAGCAACGCTCCGACCTGGAGGTCGACAAGCTCCATCACGAGCTCGAGGAAGAAACGCTCGCGCGTGTGCCGCGGCTTGAGGGGTTCATGGAAGCGCCGGGCCACCGCGAGGGTTTCGAAATGAACCCATACATTCCCGGCTCCCGAATCCAGCGCGTCTACGGCCCTCGCCAGATTGGCCTGGTCCCGCTCGATCGCCGACCATATCTGGAAGCGCCGTTCGGGAAAAGGTTCGAGAGCAGCTTCAAGGGACGCGCGCATCGCCGGCTCCAGGAGGTCTTCGTTGTCATCTTGTGCAGGGGACTGCAGGGAGGGGTCGTCACCCCACGAACCCGGCCACCCGAGAACCGTAGTCTCGACCCCGGACGCTGCGATGCGCGCCCACAACGGAGCGACGGTCGCAGGTGGCGGCGCGACCTGTTCGGAGATGCCCCAGGGAAGGATCATCCGCGATCCCTCGGGCGTCCAGGGCAACAGGCGGAGGGTGTCGTCGAAGATCAAGGGGAGATCCCAACCCCGATTGTCCTTGACGCCGTGTCGCCCCGGATAGGTGCCGGTCGCGGCAGACGTCCACAGAGCCCACCTCAGAAACGGCCGATGGGGAGAGATCGGCGCCCAGGTCCCCTGCTCTCGGAGTTCGGCGAGGTTCGGGTAGCTCGAGCTCACCGCATCCGCCAGAAAGACCTTGGCGTCGAGCCCTTCAAGCCCGATGACGAGCAAGGTTCTCTCCGGTTCGCCGAGAGGATGCGCTGCAACTTCGAGGTACTCGCGCGGCGGCGTCGGTGCGGTCAGCAGTCGCACGACCGGTAGGATTGCCATCACGATCGAAAACGTGACGCGCCATTTCGTGCGGTTGTCGGACCGTCCCGCAAGCCACCCGGTGAACACCGCGAGGACGACGACGATCGCCCAGGCCACGGAGTCCTGGACGAGTACGCGGTGCGCCGGCCCGGAAAGCAGCTGGGCGTGAAATTTCGCATTTACCGCAGTCAGCGCAGCGGCCACGAAATACACCCCCGCATTCAGGGCTGGTGCCGCCCAACGGTCGTCTCGCCGCCGCAGTCTTTCGATGACGACCAACCCGATGAGCAGCGGCACCCCAACCATGACCATACCCCACGAAGCCCACAGCGGCACTCCGATGAGCACACCGCGGACCGTCTGCGTGACCTCGGGGTTCATTCGCAGGACGAGGACCTCGGCAACCAGGCCCGCGGCGGCTCCCGCACCCAACGCATCGATCCATAGGCGGAGTTTCATGGTCCTTGAATGGTACCGTGACCGGATGGCGTAGACTCGTCACGGAAGCTGGAATTTCAATTCTGCAGGGGAAGTGGAATGGGCGGAAGACCATCGCTGTGTGTGGCACTCGACAGCAGTGATCGCGATTGGGTCGTCACGACCGCCAAGAGGCTCGTTGGTCACGTCGGTTGGCTCAAGGTCGGTCTCGAGGCGTTTTCAGCCCATGGTCCTGATCTCGTGGACGAGGTGGCTGCTCTTGGTCCGCAGGTTTTTCTCGATCTCAAGCTGCACGACATCCCGGCAACTGTACGGAGAGCGGCAGCCAACTGTGCCGCCTGCGGTGCATCGATGTTCACCGTTCATGCGGCCGGTGGCCGAAACATGTTGGAGGCCGCCGTCGAAGGCGCCCATCAGGGATCGACCTCCAGTCCACCGAAGGTCGTTGCGGTGACCGTTCTCACCAGCCTTGACAGCGCGTCTCTCGCGGAACTCCAAATTCCGGCGCAGATCGGAGACTTGGTCGTGACCTGGGCACGCCTCGCACAGAATAGCGGGCTCGACGGTGTTGTGTCCTCAGCCTGTGAGGCTGCCGCGGTGCGGCGGGACTGTGGAGTCGATTTCCTGATCGTTACGCCGGGGATCAGGCCGGCAACGAGCGCAACCGACGACCAGCGTCGCGTGGTCACCCCTGCCGAAGCGGTCCGATCGGGAGCAAACGTTCTGGTGGTTGGACGACCCGTTACCGGTGCGGACGATCCCGCTCAGGCTGCTTCAGACATCGTCGAAGAGATGGCCGCGGTGATGCGATAGTGGGGCCGTTATTTCGGCCCGGTGTCAGTTGTAGAAGAGCGGTCGTTCGTGATAATGCTCTTTGTGCCAGACATACGTGTAGCCAGGAAACTCGATCGGGAGGTCGTAGACGACCGTTACCTTGATCCTGTTCGATGACCGCTTGATCGTCACATTCTTCTTGGTTACCGGAAGGTCAAGTTCTTCCGCCTTGTCGAGAATATCTTTCTCGATTCGCTTGTCGGTGTATACCCGCCGATTGGCACGATCCGAGAGAGCACCGATCTCCTTGTCGAGTTCACCGACACGCAGCATGATCGGTGTGACCTTGATGGCCACAAGCACAACTATCAGCGCCACAAGGCCGCCGACCAGGCAACCGAGGGGCACGTCACCGCGTTGATATCGCCACATTCTCATGGAAGCGCCTCCGAGTGCGATCTCTTTTCGATCGTATCATCCTAGCCCGGTCTTCTCACCGAATGAGTCGAAATGCACGCTCCCACCTGGTCTTCGTAAGAAAATTGAAGAACACCCCAGCCAGCTGTTTCAGCCGATGTCCGAAGCCCTGCCACTGCCAATCATTTCGCCCGGCCTCGTAGGACCAATAGATGATCACCGCCCGTCCTTTGACGTAGCTCAAAGGTACAGGACCCCAGAATCTCGAGTCGAGCGAGTTGTCGCGATTGTCGCCAAGGCAGAATATGGTCCCGGGCGGAACCGTGAACGGCCCGAAATTGTCGCGGATTCGAGATGAAATCGGAGTCGACGAGGAATCCTCGTACACACGCGTGTCCTTGTGGACAACCATTGGTTCGATCTGAAGCTCGCCGTTGATATACAGCTCCTTTTTCCTGATTTCTACGATATCCCCGGCCACAGCCACACATCGCTTGATGAAGTCGCGGCGGGTATCTTCTGGGAACTTGAATACAACGACATCACCTCGTTCAGGACTGCGGTAGGGAAAGAGTCGGTGAAGGACGGTGTCTGCGTTTCCGGCGAAGATGAATTTGTTGACCACGAGATGATCGCCGATGAGAAGATTGTCCTCCATCGACCCCGACGGAATCTTGAAGTTTTCGAACACGAAGGTGCGGACGAACAGAGCAAGAATGAACGCCACGAGAATGGCTTCGTAGTACTCGCGAACGACTGATTTCGACATCAGGCTTCTCCCAACATCGGAGGATTTTACACACTCACCCGGATCGGTGGCTTTCGCATTCCCGGAGGTTGCCAGGGTTCACGACCACGGGCATCGAGACGCCGTGGGTCATCGGTGCGACCGTCGCGGTGAGCGAGCTGACCGGCATGGGCGATCATTGCGGCGTTGTCGGTGGTCCAGGGGAGCGGGGGAAGGAGACACTCCAGCCCCAAGTCGTGAGCACTCTCCTCGAGGCGCTGGCGCAGCAGCGAGTTGGCTGCGACACCTCCCGACGCCGTGATCTGCGTCGGCTTGTGGAGCTCGACGAGCTCCGGTAACGGGGCCAGAAGTTGCCCGATCACCGCAGATTCGAAGGACGCGGCGAAGTCGCAGATCTCCGGCGGCGCAATTTCGGTTTTTGTGGCAACCCCGGCCATCTCATTTGCACGGATCCAGCGAATGGCTGCCGACTTGAGACCCGAAAACGAGAAGTCGAATGGCGAACCTCGGAGGCGGGGCTGTGGCAGAACAACCGTTGTCGGGTCGCCACGTCGGGCGAGATCGTCAATCGCAGGCCCGCCCGGATATCCGAGGCCAAGCACCTGCGCGACCTTGTCAAAGCTCTCCCCTGCTGCGTCATCACGAGTGCGTCCAAGGCGATTCCGAGCGCCAGACTCCATCAGGTACCAGCTCGAATGGCCACCCGAGGCCACCAACGCCAGCGCACGGTGGGCTTCCTGTTTCGCCGGCTCTCCCTCGAGGCTCAACAGCGACGACACCAGGTGGCCCTCCAGATGATCGACCGCGACCAGCGGAAGGCGTCTCGCCCAGGCAAAGGCTGCTGCGTAACGAACGCCCACCAGGAGCGCGCCGACCAGGCCCGGGCCAGCAGTCACCGCGACCAATTCAATCGGTCCGGAGGTTGATTCGAGAGCACGATCGACGAGGAATGGCAGGGCCTTGAGATGCTCGCGCGAAGCCAACTCGGGGACCACACCCCCGTATCGGGCATGGGCCTCGATCTGGCTCGACAACAAGCTCACCTCCACCGCGCCGTCGCTGTCCAATATCGCCACAGCGCTCTCGTCGCAGGAGGTTTCAACACCCAGTGTTCGGAGCATGTTCATCTGATCCTGACACAACCGGTGTTACGAACAAGAACGGGGAGGCAACGCCTCCCCGTCGAAGGTATCCACATCAACGGCTCAGCCGATGTTCGCCCTCACCGGCACCTCAATGACCGGGAATTCGGCATCGGAGGTTTTGAGAGTCAACACAGCATCCCTCGGTCCAGCATCGGCGTCCGGCTTGACGGTTACCGTCACCTGGTATCGACGACCACGCTCGATCGTCACGATCTCGGCATCAAACGCCGGGTCGTTCACCGAAGCGTCGTCTACCGTGACAGCCACTCCTGCTGAGCGGTTGTTGACAACGATGATGTTCCGCCCGGGCTGCTTCTTGGCCTCCACCGAGCCGAATTGAACCTGCGACGGAGTCACGTGAAGCAGCGCACGAACGACACCAAAGACCTTGACCGGCACCATCTTCGCTTTGGGATGATTGGTCTCGATCTCGAGCACCGCGTTGACCGGACCAACCGGAGGCTTCTCCTCCATCGACAGCACGATCTCGTACTGTTGCGGCGACTTTCCGGCCAGCAGTCGATCGCTCGGAACCTGATTGACCGATGCGAGCAGGAACGGCACCGAGCTCTTCACTCCCGTCACCTTGAAATTCTTCTCTTCTTCATCGGCAACAACGGTGATCTTCTGCTCCATCGGCTCGTGCTGAACAGCGTTGAAACGAACCAGCGGTCTCGGCAAAACCTGGACGTAGGGATGGACCGTGGTCTTGATAACCACAGTGGTCGTCGGATCCTGAGGGTCGTTGGTCATGATCAGGATAGATTTCGATATCGGTCCCGTAAAATCGCGAGTTTCAAGCTTCGCCTTGATATACCCGGTCTTGCCGGGAGCGATCTCACGATCGAAGTCCGCCACCGTACATCCACACGTTGGCCTCACGGCCTTGATCTCGAGCGCCTCATCACCTTCGTTGACGATTGCGAAATCCACATTCAGAACATCACCCTGAGCGACCTTGCCCATGTCCTTGATTTTCTCGGGCACGACCATCTTGGGTCCGTCCGCAGCGGCACTGTACCCCGCAGCGGCCACTACCATTGCCGCTACAAGAGCGGTCGTAATAATCACGGAACGACGGTTCGACATTTTCTGTCCTCCTTGTCTTCTCATCCACAAACAGAGACAATCTTAGGGAGCTGCCTATCGAGCCGCAACCACAGGAGCGTTTTTTTGCAGAACTTATACGAGAGGGCCGAGCGTCTCTATTTCCTACCGATCGGGGGCACGGCGATGGCGCCACTGGCCGGGATGTTGCATGAGGCCGGTCATCACGTCGAGGGCGTCGACTCTGAGCTTTATCCCCCCATGAGCACCCTTCTCGCAGAGCTTGGCATCCCGGTTCGGCTCGGTTTCGATCCCGAGAAGATGCCGACCGATATCGACCGAGTCATCATCGGCAACGCAATTCCCCGTCACAATCCGGAGGCTACGGCGGTCCTCGAGCAACGCATTCCCCACCTGTCGCAAGCGGAGGCTGTCGCGCATTACGTCCTCGCTCGCGGTCTCGACAGTATAGTCGTTGCAGGAACCCACGGAAAAACCACCACGTCAGCTATGGTGGCGTGGATCCTGGAGCGGGCGGGAGTCGACCCGAGCTATCTCATTGGTGGCCTGCCACGATGGAACCAACGTGGCTTCCGCCTCGGTGGTGGGCGCCACCTGGTCATCGAGGGAGACGAGTACAACTCTGCGTTCTTTGACCGAGGCGCGAAGTTCCTTCATTACCGTCCGCGGATCTTCCTGATCGGTCCGGTCGAGTTCGACCATGCCGACCTATACCCTGACCTGGACGGTATCCTGACCGCTTTCCGCGCCGGGGCGGCTCTCGTCCCGCGTGACGGCTCGGTAATCGTCAACGCATGGCGCGAGGAGGCGGTCACCGCAGCCCGGGACGCGACAGCGCACATCATCCTCGTTGGACCTCATCCCGACTGCCCGCTGCAGCTCGCCTCGTGGCAGCCTGAGGGCGATCGCAGCACAGCCATCATCCGGTGGCGGGGGGAGGAGCATCTTCTTGAGCTCTCGCACGCCGGCCTTCACAATCTACAAAACGCCGCCATGGCGGTTGCTGCTGCTGTTTCGGCCGGGATAGGGATCGCAACGGCGGTGACGTGTATCAAGTCCTTTCCGGGCGTTGCGAGGAGGATGGACGTCGTCGGTGAAGCTGCTGGCGTCATTGTGGTTGACGATTTCGCTCATCATCCGACGGCCCTCGGGGTGACGGTTGCTGCCGCCCGACAGCGATGGCCAAACCGCCGACTGGTCGTCGCCTTCGAGCCCCGCTCTCTGACTGCAGCCCGACGATCTTTCCACGACGCGTATGTTGCAAACCTGGCCGGCGCAGACCTCGTGATGGTAGCGCCTCCCTACCATCGCAATCGCCTTGAAGCCACCGATGTCCTCGACCGATGCGACCTCGCCAGGGCGCTCGAGGAACGCGGAGTGACGGCTCTCATGCCCAATGAAGAAGACGACGTGGTCGACCAACTCCTCGGGGTCCTCCAACCAGGTGATGTGGTGATAGGCTGTTCTTCGGGCGCCTTCGGCGGCATGCACAGAAAACTGATCGAGGCCCTGCAATCTGGAGACGAGAGATGAGCACAAACCAGGCTCTCGCACGAGCAGTTGCAACCTTTGGCGGGCTTGGGGACAAGCTCCCGGCACCGGGAACAACCGTCGGGTCGTTGCTGCCAGCCCTACTGTGGTTCGGCATATGCGTTATCGCATCGGGCAATACCCCTCGCATTGTGACGACAGCCATCGGCCTCGTGATCTTCACGGTCGCCGGCATCTGGTCTTCCGAACGCGAGGCGGAGCGCAGACAGAGCGCCGATCCACGTCCAATCGTCATCGATGAGGCGGCCGGCCAATGGTTGACCTATCTCGTCGCGCTGCCGTTCCTGCCGCTTCTGACCACGACTGAAATCGCCATTTTCGCCGCAGCGGGGTTCTTCCTCTTCCGCGTCTTCGACATCGTCAAGATCTGGCCGATCAAGGCCTTCGAGAAGTTGCCTGGCGGAATCGGCATCGTCGCCGATGATCTCGCGGCCGGATATATAGCCGCCGCCTGCCTGGCCGTCGGATGGCGGGTGTTGACCTGAGAGCGGTAAATTTCTGGCCAGCGCTTCAGTTCGATCGAGGAACCAACTCGGGATGATCGTGGGCTAACTCAGGAGCTCTTCCGCGGGCTCGATCGAGGCCACGATTCGTGTCGGACCTGTGAGACGCGTCGCACAAACAGGAGCCTTGCCCAGCGCATCTACCACCAAGCGATCACCAGATGCGGGAACGAGCTCTACCCTTTCCGTATCTCGTTCAGCCATGACGATCAGCGCCACCGCTACCATGCCCGATCCACATGCCAGGGTTTCTCCCTCCACCCCGCGCTCCCAGGTTCGCAGCAACACTTCACCGGTCGGCGCCACCTCGAAGAAATCGACATTTGCCCCTTCGGGGCCCAACGCTTCATGCCGACGAAGTGACGGAGCGATGGATCGAAGGTCGAGGTCCGACAGTCCCTTAGTCTCGATGACCAGGTGCGGAACACCAATCTTCATCAGGCGGACTCCAGAGATGCTTTCCGGAATTTCGATTTCAGATACACGAACTCCAGGAGGTGGCAGAGGCAGGACCAGGCTCACCTGTCTGCCGCTGACCTCCGCCGGGATTTCGGCCCAGCCAGTCTCTACCACGAGATTCTCCTGGCAACCGAGGATCTCGACTGCAGCGCGAGCGGCGCAGCGCGTGCCATTTGCGCAGAAATCGCCCTTGCTGCCGTCGGCGTTCCGGTATCCGAGACGAACCCGGCCGCTTGCGACAGACTCGAGGGCGAGAGTCCCGTCAGCTCCGATCCCGCGTCGACGATCACAGAGGCGGCGTACGAGGTCGGGTTCGGAATCGAAACGTTCGGCCCAGGCTCCCATGCCAAGAAGGAAGTCGTTCCCGGCGCCCTCGAGCTTGAAGAGTCTCGAGGTCATGGCACCGCGCCCATCACGACGACACAGCTTGACGTGCCGCCGAGATTCCCGGCAGCATCCCGGGCAGCGATTTGATAAACAATTTCGCCAAGTGGCGGTTCATCATCGGTGAACTCGATCGAACGGTGGTCCTCGGCGAGAATCTTCACCGGCCCGTCACCCACCTTGCGCGAAACGATGTAGACCGCCGCGCTCGCCACGGATCGCCAACGGATGCGGACCTGAGCGCCCTCCGGAAGACACACGACATTCGAGGGCGCATCGGGGGGATAGGTGTCCGGATGATCCACGCGAGCTGGCGAAGATGGCTGGCCGACCACTCGGCCGCCGCCGGGCGCGGTAACCACCGACCGCAGTCGATAGCTCCAGGCCTGCCCCTGGGGCGCTTTTTCATCTTTCCAGCTGCCCCCCTCCACGCCTTCAGACGTCAACGCCGTCCATTTGGCGCCGTCAGGCGACCGTTCGACCAGCGTCTTCGATTCGGAAGAGGGCGTCCACGTCAGTTCGATACCGCCGCTGTCTGCACTCAGTGCGAGATCAACCGGTGGCTCGGGGGGGGCCTGAGGCGCGAGGCGCGCAACGTTGGAAAGCTCCGATTCGCGATGACGACAACACACAGTGCGAACTCCATACCAGAGCACCCAAGAGCTCGGATCTTCAACGCTCTGCCGCCACAGGTCGAGATCGTCACGAATGACGATGTCCGAGCCGCGGGTCGATTCAGGTATGTCTTCCGGGTCAATCGACCGCAGAATTTCCCCTTGAGTCTGCAAAAGCTGCCGCTGCATCTGGCGGTCCTGGGCAGAGATTGGCGGTGGGGGTTCCTGGCCGAGGGGGAGGACTGCCCTCCAGACCTGGATCTCCTCGATGTCGGTCAGGTTTTGACCGGAAGTGGTCAAGGACGGATAGCTCCACCGCAAGACCGCCTCGTGACCCTCCTGGAAAGCAGCAAGATCAGTCGTCCGCTCGGCCACCCGGATCAGCGGCGGCATCGGCGCACCTTCCTTCCCGCACCCCAGGCAGAGAAGCACGATGATCCCAGCCAGCAAAAGGCCCGGTGAACGAATCTCTGACATTGATCCCATAACCGGCAGTATCGCCGGGTTCGGAAATTCCGAATTCCGAACTCCGAGCTCCGAATTCATGCCTACAGGATATACCTCGCCAAGTCACTGTCACCAACGAGCTCGCCCAACCGCTCCTTCACCATGTCAGCCGTAACCTCGAAAAGCTCCCCGGAGTGCTCGGTGGCCGAAAAACTGATCTCTTCCAGCAGGCGCTCGAGAACCGTGTGAAGGCGTCGCGCACCGATGTTCTCCGCCGTCTCGTTGATTTCGGCAGCCATTCGCGCAATCGTCTGGACAGCGTCTTCGCTGAACCGAAGCTCGAGATTCTCGGTCCCGAGAAGTGCCGTGTACTGCCGAATCAACGAGTTCTCGGGCTCGGTCAGGATCCGCTCGAATTCTGCCGCACCGAGCGATTGGAGCTCAACCCGAATCGGAAAGCGTCCCTGCATCTCCGGTATGAGGTCTGCGGGACGAGATACGTGGAAGGCACCAGCCGCGATAAACAGCACGTGGTCGGTGCTGACCACGCCGTAACGCGTGTTGACATGCGTGCCTTCGACGATCGGCAGGAGATCACGTTGTACGCCTTCGCGCGACACGTCCGGCCCCCGTCCGCCCGCATCCTCGCGGGAGCAGATTTTGTCGATCTCGTCGAGAAAAACGATGCCTGAATTCTCCACCCGGCTGATGGCCTCGGCTTCCACCTGCGAGCGATCGATGAGCTTCTCTTCCTCCTCGGAGATCAGGATTCTCCTTGCCTCCGCCACCGTCATGCGCTTGCGCGCCTTGCGTCCCATGAGGCCGCCAAACATGTCCTTGAGGTTGATTCCCATCGATTCCATGCCCTGCGGAGTGAACATTTCCACCGTCGGTGTGCGGTCTTCGGACACGTCGAGCTCGACCTCGTTCTCCTCGAGAAGGCCGTCTCTGAGGGGACGCTTCATCGCTCGCCGTTTTTCCTCGAGCGAGGATTCCGCCGCGGAGCCCGAGCTCATCACGAGCAGGTCGAGGAGCCGGTCCTCGGCAATCCTTTCAGCGCGCACTGCGACTTCAGCTACTTTTTCAGAACGGACCAGCTGAATCGCCGCATCTACGAGATCGCGGACGATCGATTCCACGTCACGGCCGACGTATCCGACCTCTGTGAATTTCGACGCCTCGACCTTGATGAAGGGTGACGCGGTGAGGCGCGCCAACCGCCGTGCGATTTCGGTTTTACCGACACCGGTTGGCCCGATCATGATGATGTTCTTCGGCGCCACCTCCTCGCGCAGCTCAGGTTCGAGCTGTTGGCGGCGCCAGCGATTGCGCAGCGCCACCGCAACGGCACGTTTGGCCGCGTCCTGACCGACGATGAACCGGTCGAGTTCCGATACCGTTTCTTGCGGGGTCAATGTGTCCAGATTCACGCTTTCAGCTCCTCAACCGTAATGTGGTTGTTGGTGTAAATGTCGATGTCGGAGGCGATCGACAAGCTTTCCCTGACCACCTCTTCAGCACTCAGCTCGGTGTACTTGAGGAGCGCTCGCGCGGCGGCCAACGCATAGCTCCCGCCCGAGCCAACCGCCACCACGTCGTCGTCCGGGGAGAGGACCTCGCCGGTGCCTGAAACCAGCAGCGTGGTTTTGGCGTCTGCGGTGATCAGAAGCGCCTCGAGGTGGCGTAACGCCTTGTCTGTCCGCCAATCGCGGGCAAGCTCGACGGCTGCCCGCTCGAGGTTGTGGCCGAACTCCTCGAGCTTGGATTCGAAGCGCGTGAAAAGCGCCAGCGCGTCGGCCACCGAGCCGGCAAATCCCGCAATGACCTTGCCGCCGGCGAGTTTTCGTACCTTTGCCGCCCCATGTTTGAGAACCGTCGTTCCGAGGGTTACCTGGCCGTCTGAGCCCACCGCAACGACTTTTCCGCGTCGGACCGCCACCACGGTCGTGTGGTGCCATTCATTATTCATGTTGCCTCCAGTGTGCGTTGTCCATCCGAGCTGGGCGGACGAAACATACGAAGAATACTCCCGCCGGATTCCTGGTCACAGCCTTTCGAGCTTGGCGATCGTCGGGACAAGGGTCTTGCGTCCGGCCCGATCGAAGAAAACCACCAACTTGAGTTGGGCGCCACTTCCCTGGCAGGCGAGTATGACCCCGGTTCCGAATCTCCGGTGCCGGACCCGGTCTCCCGGCCGCCACCCGGTTCCGTCGCCGTCGGTGACAGTCGCCGAGACCTTAGCCGCCCGTCGCTTCGATGGTCGGGGGAATCCACCCCGGCTCTCGCGCCTCCGGGAAGCGCGCCTGGTGGACGGATCTTCCCAGCTGAACGCCGATTCTGAAACATCTTCAACACCGCCCTTCGGCAGTTCATCCAGGAAACGCGAAAGGCGGGTGGGTTGCCGCTGGCCGAAGAGGAACCGGCTCCGGGCACCAGTTAGATACAACAGTTTTCTCGCTCGCGTCATTCCGACATAAGCCAGGCGACGCTCTTCCTCGAGGTTCTCCGGCTCGTCTCGCGAATTGGCATGCGGCAGCAGGCCGTCTTCCAAACCGGCTAGGAAGACCACGTCGAACTCCAGCCCTTTGGCCGAATGAAGGGTCATCAGGGCCACGCCTTCCGCCGCACCCTCGTCATCGGTTTCTTCAAGAAGTGCTACCGCGTCGAGAAACTCGTCAAGGTCCTGACCCCGCAACGCAGCTTCGGCCACCGCAGCAGCCAGCTGCTGAAGGTTTTCCCGCCTCGCCACCCGATCTTCTGCTTCACCCTCATACATGGCAAAGAGCCCCGAAGCCTCGAGCAACCATCCGACAAGGTCCCCGGGCGACAGCTCCTCGCGCTGAGCTCGCGCCTCTGTCAGAACCGCAAAGAACGTATCCAGTGACTGGCGTGCGCGCGGACTGAGACCCTCAGGGAGCTGACGGGCGGCCTCCGGGAGAGCAACGCCCATCTCTCGCGCCGCGCGATGGAGCACATCGAGGGTGGCGGCTCCGACGCCTCGCGCCGGGACGTTGACCACCCGCTCGAAGGAGAGGAGATCATCCGGCCGCACCACCAGCCGCAAATAGGCGAGCGCGTCTTTGATCTCGGCACGCTGCCAGAAGCGGAGTCCTCCAAACACCCTGTAGGGAATGCGTCGACGCGTCAGCTCCTCCTCGAACGGCCGGGTTTGCGCATTGGTCCTCATGAGCACGGCCATCTCCTCGAGCCGGAGATCGCTACGTCTTTCCTCGATACGGTCTGTGACCCAGCGAGCTTCGCCGCGATCATCGACCGCGATATGGAGCCTCACCGATTCGCCGCCTTCACGGCTCGTGAACAGCTTCTTGCCACGGCGCCCGCGGTTCGCAGCGATGAGTCTGCCTGCAACTCTGAGAATGGGTTCGGTGGAACGGTAATTCTCTTCCAAAGCGACGACGCGGGCACCCGGAAAGAAGCGCTCGAAGGAGAGAATATTGTCGAGCTCGGCGCCACGCCAGCGATAGATCGACTGATCTTCATCACCGACCGCAGTGAGGTTGCCGCGGCCGCCCAGGACCACCGTGAGCAGATTCATCTGCAGGCTGTTTGTGTCCTGAAACTCGTCGACGAGCAGGTATCGAGCGCGCCGGGAAACCGCATCGCGAACAGCGGAGTCAGCCTTGACCGCGCTCAGCGCGCGCACCAGCATGTCATCGAAATCGACTACAGCAGCCCTCTTCTTGAGTTCTTCGTAGCGCTCCCAAAGGCGAGCAAAATTCTCGTCCGCTGCGCTGGCTGCTCGATTCGTGAATGTCCTCAGGTCGTGCCCACGATTGACCATGCCCGAAATCCGCGACAATACCATCCGTGGTGGCAGCTCTTTCGGGTCCAAGCCGAGCTCTTTGAGTACCTTCTTGACAAAGACTCGCTGGTCGTCTCCGTCGGCAATTCCGAAACGGGGAGGAAGACCCGCCGCGGCCGGATATCGGCGCAGAACTTCCAGTGCCCAACGGTGAAAGGTGCCGACGAAGCCGCCATGCAGAGGTTGCCCAAGAAGAGCTTCGACACGGTCTCGCATTTCGCTCGCCGCTTTATTGGTGAACGTCACTGCCGTGATCTCTGCGGGACCGGCGGCCTTCGACCAGAGCAGGTGGGCGACGCGGTAGGTGAGAACACGGGTCTTGCCCGAACCAGCGCCCGCCAATACCAGCAGCGGCCCCTCGCCGTGAGCGACTGCCACGCGCTGTTGCTGGTTGAGATCATCGAAAGGGAAGCTCACGCCGCACCCACCTCCACGGGAGGCAAGAAGGTAACAGCACGAAGGCAGAGACTCAACTCCCTGGATGCGAGATGCTGGATGCTCGATACTAGAGGCGCCGGATCAACAATCTCTCTCGTTGAATTCTCCCGGGGTGGGCGAGTGGATCGGGAATCCAGTATCAAGAATCCAGCATCAGGCGGGTGGACGCATCACTCGACGGTGACGCTCTTCGCGAGATTGCGCGGCTGATCGACGTCAAGCCCGAGTTCAACCGCCACGTGATAGGCGAGCAGCTGCAGCGGCACCACCGTCACGATTGGCTGGAGAAGCGGGTGCACCGCGGGAACCGCCAACATCAGGTCGACAACATCTGACAGGCCTTCTGCGTTCTCTTCCGCCACCGCGAGCACTACCGCACCGCGGGCTCGGACCTCCATCAGGTTGCTGATCAGCTTCTCGCGATTGGAGCCGCCGGGTACCACCGCCACCACCGGAAACCCCTCTTGAAGAAGAGCGATCGGCCCGTGCTTCATCTCGCCCGCCGGGTAGCCCTCGGCATGGAGATACGAGATCTCCTTGAGTTTGAGCGCTCCCTCGAGGGCAATCGGGTAGAGAATGCCGCGCCCGAGGTAGAGAGAATCGGTGGCGTCGGCCAGCATGTCAATTCCCAGCTCAAAAAGCCGCGCGTCGATTGCCAGCGCTCGCTCGACCGCCTGCGGGAGCCGTTGCAGACCAGCCACGAGCTCGACATCAGTGGCGTCGGCTCGCCCACCGGCAGACCGCAGGCCAAGCGCTATCAGCACCAACGCCACCAACTGGGATGTGAAGGCCTTGGTCGAAGCAACTCCGATCTCGGGTCCCGCTTGGGTCAAGATCTGCGACGAGGCGAGGCGCCAGGCGGAGGAGCCACGGACGTTACAGACCGTCGCCAGCAAGGCGCCGGCGTCACTCGCCATCTCCATCGCCGCAAGTGTGTCGGCCGTCTCGCCCGATTGCGTGACGCCGATGACCAGGACATCTTCACCGACCAGGGGCGAACGATAGCGATACTCCGACGCGTAGTCGACCTCGGTCGGCAGGCCAGTCAGCTCTTCGAGCACGAACTTCCCGACCAGGCATGCGTGCCACGAAGTCCCGCAAGCCACCAGGTGTACGCGGCGCAGATTCTCCAGCTGCTGGTCGGAGAATCCGAGTCCATCCAGATTGACTCCGAGGCGATTCTCGTCAAGGTAGGTGAGAACCGTGTTGCGAATTGCGTCGGGCTGCTCATAGATCTCCTTGAGCATGAAGTGGCGATAGCCGCCCTTCTCCACCCGGGCGGCATCCCAGTCGAGCCTGTCGACCGCACGATCGACCGTGGTGCCCGTGGCGCCGAAAATCCTGTGACTGTCTCTCCTCACTTCGGCCACATCGCCATTTTCGAGATACACCACCTGGCGGGTCCGATGCAGCAGCGCGGTGACGTCGGAGGCCACGAGGTTTTCGTCTTCGCCCAGCCCGACGACCAACGGCGGCCCGTTGCGGAAGGCAACCACGACATCGGGATCGGCGCGATGAACAGCCACCACCGCGTATTGACCCTCGAGACGAGGCAACACCGCAAGGACGCGCTTACCGAGGGTGCCTTCCTCGCGGCCCAGAAGCTGAGCGATGAGTTCAGTATCGGTATCCGACTGCAGTTCGACCCCAGCCTCGAGAAGCTCCTTGCGGAGAGCACCATAGTTCTCGAGAATTCCGTTGTGCACGACGGCCACCTGTTCGCTGCTATCGACCTGCGGATGGGCGTTGGCCTCGGTGGGTGCGCCGTGGGTTGCCCACCTTGTATGACCGATCCCAACCGAGCCGTGCAGCGGCTCGAGATAGGCCTTCTGCTCGAGATTTCCGAGCTTTCCCGCGGCACGCAGGATTTCGATACCAGCGGTACCCATCACGGCGATGCCGGCAGAGTCATATCCGCGATATTCGAGGCGGCGCAGGCCATCGAGCAGAACCGGTACGACCTCGCCAGAGCCGACGTAACCGATGATGCCGCACATTTCGACCTCCCGTTGGACTCAGCCTGCCACCACTCCAGCCCGTGCCCTGTCGAGAGCCTCCAGAAGTTGATCGAAGGAGCGGGCGAACGCTGCTACTCCCTCCACCTGAAGCTCCATGGTGATGTCGTCGAGGCCGACTCCAAGGCCCTCGAGCTCCGAAAGGACGCGTTCTGCCCCGGAAACGTCCTCTTTCAGGCTTGCACGCGGTTCTCCGTGATCGCGAAACGCCTCGAGGGTCGCGACCGGAAGGGTGTTGACGGTTTCCGAACCGATCAACTCCTCGACGTATACCACGTCTCGATAATCCGGGTTCTTCGTACTCGTCGACGCCCACAGCGGCCTCTGCACTTGAGCGCCCCGCGCCGCATGAGCTGCAAAGGAGTCGGCTCCGAAAAGCTCCTCGAATCGACGATAGGCGAGCTTGGCGTTGGCGATCGCCGCCTGACCACGCAGCCCGAGGGCCTCGGGCGTCCCGATCTCCTCGAGCGCCGCGTCAACCTTGGTGTCGACCCGACTGACGAAGAACGATGCGACCGACGCAACACCCGCCGGGTGCGGGTTGGTGTCGATGCCGCGAAGGTATGCACTCGCCACTGCCTCGTAGTCGGCGAGAGAAAACATCAAGGTCGCATTGACATTGATTCCGCCACCGATCAGGTACTCGATCGCTGGAATTCCTTCGGGGGTCGCGGGCACCTTGATCATTAGATTCGGTCGGTCTACCGCGGCCCACAGTCGTTTCGCCTCGGCGATCGTACCCTCGGTGTCACGGGCGAGATGGGGCGATACCTCGAGGCTCACGAACCCGTCAGACTGTTCACTCGAGTCCCACACCGCTCGCAAAAGGTCTGCCGCTCCGCGGATATCCTCGATCGCGAGAGTCTCATAAAGAGCGATGGTTTCCATCTCCGGGTTGTTGGCGAGCAAGCCTGCCACCGCTTCGTCGTACGCCCCACCGCCCTCGATCGCCTTCTGGAAGATCGAGGGGTTCGAAGTGACGCCCCGAACTCCGTCCTCCGCTACCAATGTTGCCAGCCCGCCACCGGTCAGGAGGTCGCGCTCGATGAAATCCAGCCACACCGCCTGCTGGTGCTCATCCCACAATCTCTTCAATTTATTCATGCCGTCTCCGTGATCTCGTTCCGTTCAGATCGAGAAAGCGTCAGCTTCCTCCTCCCAACAACTGTATCGCCTCCCCCACGAGCGCTTCGGCTGACAATCCGAGCTTCTCGGCCACCTCGGCCCCGGGCGCCGAGGCGCCGAAGCGGTCAATCCCGATGACCGACCCGCTGTCGCCGACGACGTCCCGCCACCCGAGCGTCACGCCCGCCTCCACCGCCAATCGCGGGATACCTGGCGGCAGGACTTCCCGCCGGTATGCCTCGGACTGCTCGGCGAAAAGCTCCCATGAGGGCAACGAGACAACACGCGTCCCGATGCCACGATCCGCGAGCTGGCGCGCAGCATCGACGGCCAGGCTCACCTCGCCGCCTGTCGCGATCAGCACGATGGCCGGAGGTTGGTCCACCGCATCGACAATCGTGTACGCCCCTCGCGCCACGCCCTCACGCCCATGTTGACGGGCACCCTCGAGTGTCGGCAGGCCTTGGCGGCTCAAAAGGAGCGCGGTCGGGCCGTGGGTCCGTTCGAGCGCCACCTTCCAGGCCGCTGCCGTTTCGTTGGCGTCTGCAGGACGCAACACGACGAGGTCAGGAATTGTGCGAAGCGCCATCGCGTGCTCGACCGGTTGGTGTGTCGGGCCATCCTCCCCCACCCACACCGAGTCATGTGTGAACACGTAAATCACGGGTTGCTCCATGAGTGCTGCGAGGCGGATGGCGGGACGCAGATAGTCGGAGAAGACGAGAAATGTCCCGCCATAGGGGCGCACACCTGCGTGCAGGGCAAGACCGTTGAGGATCGCGCCCATCGCGTGCTCGCGAATTCCAAATCGCAGATTGCGGTTGGCGAGCGCATCGGCCTGGAGTACCCCGCTCGAGGAGATGAAGGTCTTGTTCGAAGGCGCGAGATCGGCGGACCCGCCGATGAGTTCGGGCAGTTTTTCGGCGATTGCATTCAGTACGGTTCCCGAGGCCGAGCGGGTGGCGACCTTGGCACCTTCATCGAAGGTTGGCAGCGCATCGGACCACGATCCCGGCAGTCGCCGGTCCAGCCGTCTCTCCCACTCAGCGGCCAACTCCGGTTCCGATGCCATCCAGTCTGACAACCTCTCCTCCCAGTCGCTCCGCCGTTCCTTCCCCCGTTGACCGACCTGCCGGCAATGCTCGCGAACTTCCGGTGGCACGAAAAAGCGTTCCTCATGTGGCCACCCGTATGCGGCCTTGGTAGCACGGACCTCATCCGCCCCGAGCGGCGCACCGTGAGCTCCGGCCGTGTCCTGCTTGGTCGGCGCGCCGTACGCGATGTGAGTTCGCACCCTGATCAGAGTCGGTTTCCCTCCCCCGGACTTTGCGGTCTCGAAGGCTTCGGCCAGCGCCTCGAAATCGTTGGCGTCCTGGACCTCCAGAACCCGCCAGCCATGAGAGCGAAACCGGGCGGGAATGTCGTCCGAGAGCGTGATATCCGTTTTCCCCTCGATCGTGATGCGGTTGTCATCCCAGATCCACACCAACTTGTCGAGACGGAGATGCCCGGCAAGCGACGCCGCCTCGGCGCTCACGCCCTCCATGAGGTCGCCGTCTGAGCACACTACCCATGTCCGGTGATCGACCACCGCATGACCGGGGCGATTGAAGGTTGCAGCAAGATGGGCTTCCGCAAGGGCCATTCCGACCGACGTAGCAACACCTTGGCCGAGTGGCCCGGTTGTCATTTCGGCGCCTGGCACCACTCCGATCTCAGGGTGGCCGGGGGTCTTCGATTGCCATTGGCGAAAGTTCTTGATGTCTTCGAGGTCGAGGTCATACCCCATGAGATGGAGGACGCTGTAGAGCAGCATCGAAGCGTGACCGCAGGAGAGCACGAAGCGGTCGCGATCCGGCCATTGGGGATCTGCCGGATCATGCTTGAGGAATTTCGAGAACAGGACAAAGGCAACCGGGGCGAGTCCCATCGGCGCTCCCGGATGTCCCGAGTTGGCCTCTTCGACGGCGTCTATCGCCAACGTACGGATGGTGGTCACCGCGAGTTGATCGACCTCATCAAAGTGGTGGGACACGGCTCCTCCTCGTGTGGGACTCTCCGCCACCGGCAGCCTACCACTGCCGGTTTGGATTCTGACATCGTGCTTTCGTGTCGAGATTTGATGCTGACCGGCTATGGTGCTCAGCGGCTCCGGAGTTCGTACAGAACCTGCTTGGCCACCGCCTTGAGGGTCTCGAATACGCCGATCCCTTTGGTAGCCACTGCCTCGAAGGTCGGCTCGCCCTTGAAATTGAGGAGGCGATACATGTCATCGACCAACATTGCGCTCGGGAGGTCTCGCTTGTTGAATTGCAGCACGTACGGAATGGTCTTGAGTTCGAAGCCGTTCTCGGCGAGGTTCTCTTCGAGATTTCTGAGCGACTCGACGTTGGCATCCATCCGCGCCTCCTGCGAGTCGGCGACAAACACAACACCATCCACACCCTTGAGGATGAGCTTGCGGCTGGCATCGTAGAAGACCTGTCCGGGGACCGTGTAGAGGTGGAACCGCGTCTTGAACCCTCTCACCGCTCCGAGGTCGAGCGGCAGGAAATCGAAGAAGAGCGTCCGATCAGTTTCGGTCGCGAGAGATATCAGCTTGCCCTTCTGCTGCGGGCTGGATTTTTCGTAGATGTACTGGAGATTGGTTGTTTTACCGCACAGGCCAGGACCGTAAAATACGATCTTGACGTTGATCTCACGGGCGGCGTAATTGATGAAGCTCATTCGGAGAACAGAGCGTCGATATCGTCGTCAGTGATTTCTGCAAAGGGCGAAGCGGCCTCCACGGAACCGACTACCTGAGCCTTGGAATCCATTTCGTTGAGCACCCGTTCAATATCGGCCGACGCCTTGCGCACCCGAAGTCTGACCAGGCCGAGCGACGAGCGTTCGTCGAAAATGACGACCAGAATCAACTTCTGGCCGACGATCGAGATGTGAATATTGTCCTTCCGTCCCTCGTGGAAGAGGATCGAAAACTCCTTCTCGCCGATCAACCTGGCAAGGCCATCTGTGGCGGCTACATTGCCAGCGGTGAGCGATGCCAGAGAGGTGCTATCGACCAGGTTCACCTCGCCGGCGCCCGCGATCTGCTGGCCGTTCTTGTCAACCAGAAACACGATTTTCGCGGAGGCATCCATCCGCAGCGTGTTGAGGAGATGCTTGATTCGCTCGAACTCCTCCTCGTACATGACAAAAGACGTATTCAATCCGTTACGCTCCCAGTAGTCTCAATTCTAAACCCAACCGGTCCTTCGAGGCAAGCCGGACGCATTTCGCCCTGCCCCTCGAGGGTAGTCATAAACCCCGCATTTTCTGGAAAATGGAGCCTACACCTTGCGCCGTAGCTGGAGCGCCTGAGCGAGAGTCACACGATCCACTGCGGCCACCTCACCACCAATCGGGATGCCGGACGCCGGGCGGCTCACGGCAATACCAAGCGGCTGCAACCGCCTTGCTATGTAAAGCGCGGTGGTCTCGCCCTCGACCGTCGGGTCAGTAGCCAGGATGACCTCATTCACCTCTCCCGACCTGCAGCGCGTTTCCAGCCGATCTATTGTCAGCTCCTCCGGACCGACACCGTGAAGTGGGGAAAGATGGCCGAGCAGCGCGTGGTAAAGGCCGCGGAACTCTCCGGTTGCCTCCACAGCCCAGGCGGTCGTCGGCTCCTCGACAACCAGGATCACGCCGCGATCGCGGCTTGGATCGGTGCACACCGCGCAGGGGTCATCCTCCGTCAGCAATGAGCACCTCGAGCACAAACCTACGGATTGACGGATCTCGTGAAGGACCCGTGCGAAGTCAGCGACTTCAACCGGGTCGATGGTCAACAGATGTTCTGCGAGGCGTTGTGCAGTCCGCGGACCGACCCCTGGGAGACGCTCGAGATGCTCCAGGAGTGACCGGACGATCGGTGGCCGCAAATCCATCAGTGACTCCGGAGGATGTGCGACATCCTCATCTTCACGAGCCGTCACCGTCCGATTGCACCGCTACAACCTCTCCTCCGAGAATCCGGGTCGCGAGAATCACGCCGGGGTCGGCACCGGCTTCCTTCGTCAAGACGGCATCGTCCGGTTGTGTTCCCTCAGCGTCGGGCACCTGTTCCCGTGCCGCGCCCTCCTCCGTGGCAGATGTTCCGGGTACGGCCGACGTCCGCCCAGCCTGCGAACCGGGACCACGTTCGGAGCCCGAACCGGCCGCGCCTGCTCCGGCATCCGGATCAGCAGCGCCGGATCCCCCGAGCCAATCTTCGACCCGGCGCACCGACGGCCATCGGGCGAGCCGGAGGCATGCTACCTCGAGTGCCACCTCGCGGTTTCCGGCCCCTCGCAGCAACGCCTCATGGTCGAGCCACAGCCCGAGCATCCGGCCGAGCGCGTTTTCTCCGAGCCCGTCAGCAAGGCTGCTGAACAGTCTTCGATGTGAATCTGATATGACCGGAGCGAGCTTCGGATCGATCGCCAGATAGAGGGCGGTTCGCAGGGTGCGACCGACCTCCCGATACAGCACCGATGGATCCTGGCCTGCTGCAAGCTGCTCGCGGAGGAGCGCCAGGCCGTCGCCGATTCGGCCCTCCGCCAGAGCGCCCACCAGTCCAACAGTTACCTCGATCGGAGGGACACCGAGAATCGCTGCTACGGCCTCATCATCAACTTCGTCCGCCGCGAACGCGCGCAGTTGATCGAGCAGCGAAAGCGCGTCGCGGACGCTCCCGTCCGATGCGGCGGCGATCGAAGCCGCGGCGGAAGGGGTCAGAGTGAAACCCTCGCTGGCCGCGATCTCCTCGAGACGGCCACGAATCAGCTCCGCTCCAACAGGCCGAAATTCGAGCTGCTGGCATCGGCTCTGGATGGTGTCCGGGACCTTGAGCCGCTCGGTCGTGGCAAAGATCCAGAGAATGTACGGCGGCGGCTCTTCAAGGCTCTTGAGCAGCGCGTTGAAGGCCTCGCGCGTCAACATGTGGACCTCGTCGACAATGATGACGCGAAACCGGTCTCTGGTCGGGCGGAACTGAAGGAGCTCGCGCAATTCCCGTACGTCGTCGATACCGCGGTTGGAAGCCCCGTCGATCTCGATGACGTCGATGCTCGATCCCTCGACCACCTCCCGGCAGGAGTCGCACGTGCCGCAGGGCTCCGCTGTTGGGCCCTCCGCGCAGTTGACAGCCTTGGCCAACAGGCGGGCGGCGGTGGTCTTACCGACGCCACGCAACCCGGAAAACAGGTAAGCCTGGCCGAATGTCCCGGAATCGAGGGCGTTACACAGGGTCTGGACGACGGCATCCTGGCCGAAAAGCTCGGAAAACTTCTGCGGCCGCCAGGTGCGCGCGAGTACCTGATAGGTCATCCGGGCATCTTATCCGATCCCGGAGATTGCTGCGGTGGCGGGGCGCCACCGAGTCCTTCAGCCTACTTTTCCAGGGGTTTCTCGTATGCTTTCACTGACAATCATGGAAATACGCGGTACATATTGGCTTGTTTTTGTTATCGTCTGTCAGATTGCGACCCGATGATACGACCAAGGAGGTCTCCGATGAATCGTTCAGCTCTTACCGTCATGTGCCTCGCCGTCCTGCTGGCGGCGTCCCAGGTCGGCGCGATCTCGCCCAGCGACGATCTCTTGATCGCCGGGGCCGCACGCACCAACCGCTGGATTGCCGATCTGTATATCAACAATCCCGGCGATGCATCCGTGTCCGTCAACGTGATGTGGCTCGAACGCGGCCAGGCCAACCCGAATCCAGCCTTCCGGAATTTCAATGTCGGCGCGGGAGAGACCCTGATCCTCGACGACGTGCTGCACAACAACTTCGGTTTCAACAGAGCGGAAGGGGCCTTTCGCATTGTCGCAATGGGAGGGGTGGTGACCGCCAACCTGATCGTGTTCACCGGCGCCGGCGATCCCGACGGCACCTACGGTTCCGGGTTCGAGGCAATTCCCGCATCGGCCGCCACGGCTGCCGGAGAATCCACGAATTTGACCGGGGTCGTCCTGACGGACGATTTCTACACCAACCTCTTCGCCCTGGCCGGCGCCAACGGCGCCACCGTCGACATCGATCTCCTCGATCCCAGCGGCGCGCTGCTCGACACGGAGAATGTCGTCCTCCAACCCTACGAGCCATGGCTTTCCTCCGTCCAAAACCTGTGGGACCTGGCCTCGTTCGAGAATGGGACCGCTCTGGTCCGGGTTGGGGCCGGTTCGATGGTGATTCTCGGCTCGAAGGTCGACCGCCGGAGCCTCGATCCGACCACCCTCGAGCAGGAGTTCGGCGCCGGAGCCGGTTCGGTCGACGGTACTTACCAGTTCGCGATCTACGACAGCCTGGGGTACGCCTCGGGCGGCAATCTGGTGATCGAAAACGGCATCGTCGAAGCGATCTACGGCACCTACACCAACTATGACAAGTTAGATAACGAAGACAATTTTGCGTGCCCTGTGATTTTCCCGTGGGGTTTCGAAATGCCCCCGACCCCGGTCGAGGACTTCGTCTCGGGAATCTCCTTCACCGACACTTGGGACGACAATAGCCAAATGACGTGGACCGTGACCTTTACGTTGAATGACGGCCTCGGCTTTAGCGGGACAGTCGAAGTGGTCGGCTCCAATTTCAGCGGCGACGACGCGGGCTGCAATGGCGAATTCCCAGCCCAGACCTTCGAGGGCGGCAAGAGCAACTGATCTGCCACTTCACGTGAATTCACGGGCCGCCCTCCGGGGCGGCCCTTTTCATGCTCGGGCGGTTCCGTCCTCACCCGCGGCCACGATCGCGCGCTCCCAAAGGACGGGGCCGAGAAGTTGATTGACCACCACCGCCGCGACCACCAGGGCGGCCACGGTCTCGCCGATGTCCGGCACCTCTCGTTGAATGCGCGCCGCCAGCCCCAGCGAGAGGCCCGCCTGGGCGACGAATCCCATCCACCCGTACCGCACGACCTCGCGCCCCGCGCCGGCGACCATGGCGGGGTACCGCGTCGTCAGCCAGACCGCCCCCAGACGGACACAGACATAGACCACCGCCGTTATCCAGACGGACGCGAAGACGCCGAGATCCAGGCCGGCGCCAACCAGCGCGAAGAAGACCACATAGATCGGCGTCGACGACTGCTCGAGGGCATCGAGAAACTGGCCCGCCACACGGGGGAAGAGGTTGCGCGCGGCGAAGCCCGCCGCCATGCATACGAGCAGGTGCTCTACCCAGGATCCTCTGCCGAGTTCTGCCGAGGCGAGGGCGAGCGCAATCACGGTCAGCGGCGCCATACGTCCAACCTCGACGAGATACAGGCCGAGCATCAGGCCGAGAAGCCCACCGATGACCAGCGACCCACCGACCTCCATCGCAACGTGTCGGAAAACACCAAGCTCCACCGAGCCGCCACCCATCCACGAAACGGCGAGTGTGCTGACGACGGTGAACAGGAGGATGATCACGAGATCTTTGACGATCGTCACCCCGAGGACCGTCTCCACCAGTTCGCCTCGAGCGCGAAGGTCGGAAACGACGGCGATCGTGGTCGCGGGTGATACTGCGACCGCGATCACTCCGAGCAGGGCGACCCCGGCCAACATCTCAGCACCGGTGGCAGGACCAAAGAACGGGATCGCCCCCAGGAGCACCCAGAGCAGGCTAGCAACCAGCACGAGAATGCCGACTGTGTGGGCGGCCGTGATGGCGACCATCGATCTCAGATTTCTGCGGACGACGTCGATGCGAAATTCCCCCCCGGCCGTGAGAGCGATGAGGCCGAGGGCAAGATCCTCGAAAAGGCGCAGAAGCCGGGCATCTCGTGCCGTTTCCAACGCAAGAGCGTGAGGACCTGCAGCCATACCGAACAGAAGGTACCCTGTGATTCGAGGGAGCCTGACACGCACCGCGAGCTCACCGCTGAGCACGCCTCCGATGACCACGCAACCGAGAGCCAGCAGCGCAGAACCGGCCGGATCATCGACCGCCACCTCACCCATCAAGCGCGCAGCCCAGCTGAACGCCGCCAGCACCAGGAAAAGAGCCCACCTCATGGGGCGTTGACCTCGGAACTTGCAGTCACCAGGGTGCGGCGCATCCACGCCACCGCGATGAGGTTGTTGCAGATGATGGCGACGACCACAGCCTCGAGAACCCCTCCGGTCTCGGGAAAAAAGCTCACCATTGCCACCAACAGACCGAGCGCGAGTTCACCCTGGGGCAGCAGGCCGAGCCCCAGACCCGCGTTCCGGACACCAACATCTC
>JAJDNM010000107.1 GCA_022340665.1 Acidobacteriota bacterium
CCGGAATCGAGATATAGTAGGCGAGATCCAGGTTATTGGGTCCTCCGTAGTCGTTAAAGAACCAATCGAACAACCCGTCGAGCGCATCTGCATTGGTGGGATACTCGGGCGTGCCGGCGATAATCTCCGGGCCTGCGTACATGTACCAGTTGTAGACCGGTTCGCCCGCCGCTGAACCCGCCGTCGACTCATTCTGGGTGTAGGCGGTCGCGTAGCGGTTGAGACCGGCGGTGAGAATGATGCTGCCATCGCCCTTGAGGTCGTAGCTCGCCGACAACCGTGGGCTGATCCGGTAGTCGTCGGCAGTCGTCGCTCCGGCCTGATCGTTGGCGTCATTTTTATCGTAGCGCACACCGACGTTGAGGGTCAGCTTGTCGTTGATTCTCCAGGTGTCGTTGGCGTAGACCGAGGTCGTCTCGACGTGGCTGCCCACCGACTCCTGGAGCACGTCGCCCCAAATGATGTAGCCGCCGTAGGGCTCGATCACGGTCAAGGGGGCACCGGGTGTTTCGTAGTTCTGCTCAACGTACGGCGCCCAAGCGTAGCCCGAGGCCATCTGCCGGTTGTTCTCCGAGTTCTGGTCGTCGAAGTAGTCGACACCGAAGACGAGGTCGTGGGTGCCGGCGCCGGACACGAACCACGACGCCTTCGCGTAGTAGTTCTCGTTGTCACGCTGCTTCGGCGGACCCGCAGCGTCGAACCATGCGTCGTTGTAGGTGACGCTCTCGAGCAGGTCCCAGATCGGCGAGCCACCGAGCTCGGTGTTGACTCCGCCGCCTCCGACCAAAGTCAAATCCCTCTTGGAGTAGAGGCCCTCAACGAAGAAACTGTCGGACAGGACCCCAGTGTATGTCACCGACATGCCCTTCTCCGGATTCTCACCCGAAGTGAGTCCGGCGTAGTCGACCGCGGGGGGCCAGTTGGGGTAGTTCTCGTACGGATTGTCGATGTCGAGATAGCTCAGCATGATGCGGTGGTTGGGTCCGATGGAGCCAGTGAGCTTGCCCTCGAGTCGGGTCTCCGACTGGCTTGTCGAATAAGGGATGCCGGCTCCCGGCTGGCCGGGGGTAGCGATCTGGTCTTGTCCCGACTGCGACCAATCGCGACCAGCGGCAAAGAACCAAAGCGCATCGCGCAGGATATAACCGCCGACAGTGGCCTCGTAGATGTAATTATTCTCATCCACCTGGTCGGTGGTGAGCGGCGTTTTGCCGTTCCAGCTGTCATTGTCCACGTTGACGCGGAACGAACCCGAAAACTCGTTGCCGCCGGATTTGGTGACCGTGTTCACCACACCGCCAGCGAAACGGCCGTACTCGGCCGAGGCGCTGCTGGTGATGGTGGTGGTCTCGAGGATCGCATCCTCGATGAAGAGGTCGCGCGCCTGGCCGCGAATGTTCTCGTTCACGACCACGCCGTTGATGGTATAGAGGCTCTCCCACGACTGCGCGCCGGCGATCGATATGTTGTTGTTCGGTCCGGTATCGGTGGCGCCCGCCGACAGCAGCACCGCGTTATTGATGTTTCGCAGCACGGGTAGTTTTTCGAGTGTCGACTGCTCCATGGTCGACGAACCCTGGGTGCCGGTGCTGACCGTCTCGTAGGAGCCGGTGACGACGATTTCCTCCTGCACCGCCTCCGGGTACAGGACAGCGTCCAAGGACCGCGGCTGCGACGTCGACATCTTGACGTCGTGCTCGAGGACCGCAAACGACGCCAACTCGAAGCGAACCTTGTAGTCGCCCGCCGGGAGCGCTTTGATCTGGTAGTCACCCTGTGAGTTGGTCACGGTGATTCTCTGCCCCTGCAGAGCGGGCGATGTCACACTGACGGTAACCCCCGGCATGCCGGACCCTTCATAGGTGACGCGGCCAGTCAGGTTACTGCCGGAAGTCTGTGCCACGGCCGTTCCCGCACATGCGAGTGCAAGAATGACAAGGCAGGTCGTAAATCGATATCGCATTCGTACCTCCTCTTTTGCTGGTTCTTCGTGAGAGGGTGGCCCGAAAACCCGATCAACTTTGCCACGCTCTCGGCCACGTGCCGCCCGGTTTGATGAGTACCTTCCCCGAATCCAGAATGTTCGAACCCTGATTTACTTGAGCAAAATACGTGCCTGAATCTCTGTGCTGGAACCCTCCCATCGCACAGAAATACGTGTAACCGCGTCCGAGGTTTCGGACGTGTATTCAAATTATCGAACGTCCTGAGACGGGTGCCTATCTCGATACGATCGAATGGGACGACACCCGCGTGTTCAAGCTGGCAAAAGAGGACTGACGGGTTACCGGGTCGAGCACGCCGACGACCACCTTGTGCTCACCCTCGTTGAGCAGCAGATCGAGGGCCGCGACGTATCGCTCGCTGCGCCGCTTCTCGTAATCCTCGGGCGGCATACGGATCTCGAACTGGCGCCGCTGGATATCTGACTGCCCACCCTTGGCGTCACGGTTGGCGACGAACAGCACCACCCGGCCGACGTAATCGCCACCCTCCGGTATCAGGGCAATCGACTCGATGGGCAATGACACCTCGACCGGCAGAATCCATCGATCTTCGGACGCTGTCCGCTGCACTCCGGAGCTGATCTCGAGATGCATCGGATTGTCATCGAGCGCAAGCATGAGTCCGCTCACTACCTTGTCCTGGACCTGGGTTTCGAGTGATTTCTCGACCAAGGCGCGTCGGTAGACCAGCTCGTACTCCGGGTGGCCCGGCAGCTCGACCTCGATCCTGTGGACGGTGTCACTCCCGCTCGATGACAGGGTATAACCGAGCGAGTAGTAGGTGAAGAGGTCGTCGCGCAGTTCTTCCAGCAAGCTGGTGATGTCATTGGAATCGACGATCGCGCGACCACCGGTCCGCTCGGCCAGATACAGCAGCGGCTCCTGATAGTTGAGGGTGTGGATGCTGGTCGTCAAGGGATCGATTGGGCGCGCATGCTCCGCCGACGCCGAACCACCCCCGGCGAGCCCGCTGGCATCGATGGTGTAAAAGGTCACCCCCTGGGCGTTGGCGCTCGCCGCCACGGATTCGAAGAGGTAGCGGCGGTTGTATCGCGCCAACATCGGCAAGGTGGACGATTTCTGGTAGAGCTCTCCATACCAATTGATGAGATCTCGGGCCGGCACCGCAGGCAAACCGCTCGAGATGTGAACCAATACCCTACGGCCGGAAAGCCCCGCCAGAGTGGTGAGGACCTCGCGCAGGGAATTGACCGAGTAATTGAGTTCCGACGCCAGCTCTCCAGCGTAAAACCGGATTTTCTCCTGGAGGTCGACAGCGATCCTGGAATCGGCTCGGCGGCCTTCTCCCGGGGCGTCGTCAATGATCTGCTGCATGTCGTGGATGATGCGTCCCCGCTCCAGGTCATCGTCGGTGCGAGCGCCGTAGACCCGGGTCATGGACCTGAGCGCATCTTTGACCGCACGCGGGTCGTTGGTGAAGGGCTGCACGACCTTCGGCGACCTCTGGACCGAGATCACCATGACTCGAACGTGTGGTTGCATCACCTCGTCGATGAATCGCCGAACCTGCGTCAGCACCCTGTTCCGGTCGAAGGGCCGGATATTCTCATTGTCCACGTAAAGCACGATGTGCACCGGCTGAACCAGCTCGGCGGGGCTGCGGCTCGGCCGAGACGCCGCCTCGGCATCGAGCGGAGTCGGCGTCGGAACCGGCAGGGCCCGGGCGCCCTCTCCGTCTGGCGTCATGATCTCGGAGAGGACATCCCTGGTATAGGCTGCGAAGTGGCTCAGCCTCCGCTCCTGTCCATCCTGTTTGAGCACGAAATCGTCCTCGGAAAGACCGGTCACCACGTTCCCGTCACGGTCACGCACGAAGACGTCGATGTTGACGACCGTGACCTGGATTTCGTCCTCGAAAGCGAGCCCGCCCACCACCTCGTCCTCGCCGACCTCCTGGCCGAAGGCGACCGGCCCAGCGACCAGCAACATGACCAACAACGTCGCTACCCCGACGAGCGGTGCAAAACTCCGGTTTACGTCAGACATCATCAGTTCCCTGAGCAAATCCCTGCCTGGCATCAGTGCGCCTCATCAACGTCCGCATTCACCGATTCTCGAGCACGAACGGCACCACCGCCTCGGTCTCTTCGAATTCGATCGCCAGCTTCCAGCGTCCGGGCTGGACACCATCGCGGATCGGAAAATAGAGCATGCCCGCGCAGAGGTCGTTCTTGCTCACGTTGAGCGACGTTCTCGCCGACCTGCCGGAGCCGGGTAGCGGGAAGAAGTCGATCCGGCAACCGCGCCGGCCGCCGCGGGTGAAGCTGAGCGGATCGCTGGCCAGCGAAGCGCGCCGAGCGATCGGCGCAAGGTCCTTGTAGGCGGCGTTGAATTCGCGGTAGCTCGGCATCGGAATCGTGCGGCCGTCCGGAGAGCGGACCGAGATCAACGCGCGCTTGACCTCGGTGCTGCCGCCCGTCATTCCGCTCATCGCCGCGTTGAGAATCAGCCATTCTTCGCCCAGGTTGGCGGCAGCGAACTTGGTCTCGAGAACCACTTCGATGACGGAATCCCGGTAGCGGACGATGTTTTCTCCAGGCATGTCAATGACCGGTTCGGTGATTGGATTCGGCATCGCCGGCGTCGTCGTTCCGCAGCCCGCAGCGATTGCGCCGAGCATGCCCAGAACGAATAACCTGCCAAGGGGAAGGCGCATGACTCTCTCCTTTTCCGTAGAACAGGATAGCGCAGCTCGCGGTCCACCCGCGGCCGTCCCGCCCGCGAGGTCTGCCCTGCGTAAGGACTACGATCTTCGCGCGCGTTGGTTTGGGTGGAAGACATCGAAACCGGCTGTGGGCGACCAGCAACGCGTGACTGTCGCACGTTTGGCGAAGCGACCATCCGCCGGGCGTTGGCGTGGATTTCTGAGGCGGCGGGTATGAACCCTTCGGCTACCCTGTAACGACTTCCAGGGAAACGTCCAGCCATGGCGCGGAATGGGTGAGTGCGCCGACCGAGAGGAGATCGACGCCGGTCGAGGCGACAGCGGCAGCGGAGTCGAGATCGATCCCGCCAGACGCTTCAGTCACACAACGGCCATCCACCAACCCCACCGCAGCGCGAAGCGTTTCGAGGTCCATGTTGTCCAGGAGGACGGCGTCGACGCCCACCTCGAGGCCCTCTTCAAGTTGCTCGATGGTGTCGACCTCGAGCTCGACTGCCACCATATGACCTACCGATTCCCGAACCCTCGCGATCGCCTCGCGCACGCTGACCGCCACCGCCAGGTGGTTGTCCTTGATCAGCACCGCGTCGTCGAGTCCGAAACGGTGGTTGGAGCCGCCTCCGCATCGCACCGCGTGTTTTTCCAGCGCTCGCAGACCCGGTGTGGTTTTGCGGGTGCAGACGACCCGCGCCCCGGTGCCGGCCACCGCCTCGACGTAGTCTCGGGTCAGGGTGGCGATGCCCGAGAGATGGCCGAGCAGGTTGAGGGCAGT
>JAJDNM010000108.1 GCA_022340665.1 Acidobacteriota bacterium
AACCCCCCTTCAGAACTGGATTGTGATCCTTGCCGTGGGGGTCTTCGAGAGGGAGGGTGGACGGCTTAGGATCACTCAGTTCTGAAGGGGGGTCACGACGCCCGTTTCGGCGAAGCGCGGCTTGTGAAGCCGTAGCCTGAAAGACGGATCCGCGGACAAGAAGCCGGACAGACCTCACGAGATCTGGAGAGGCTTTCCATACACTGTAAGATCTTCGTGCATCCACACAGGAGGAGACCGGATGAAAATCGCCAGATTCGTGACCGCGATTGTTCTTTTCGCAGCATCAATTGTTGTCAGCCACGGCTGCGACCAACGTACGGTCGAGGAATCACCGAGTGTTCCTGAGGCGTTCTCTCGCGAGTCGATCCTCACCGCCATGGACCGCGCCTTCAAGTGGCAGATCGAGAACATCGTGTACTCGGCGCCACTTCCGGACGGTGGGTTTCAGGAGGTGAGCGACACCGAGTGGGTTCGCGGCGCCTTCTTCGCAGGGGTGATGGCGGCGTTCGAATCGACCGGCGACGGGCAGTATCTGGAGGCAGCAAAACGGTTGTCAGAAAAAAATGAATGGCAGCCAGGGCCGCGACCGCGCCATGCCGACGACCACTGCATTGCCCAGACCTACGCCAAGATCTTCCTCGTCGAGCACGATCGGAGGATGATCGAGGCGACGGTCGCGCGTTTCGAAGAGATGATCGCGGATCCGCGACCGGGACCCGACGTCGGGTGGTCAGAGGATGACAACTGGTCGTGGTGCGATGCCCTCTTCATGGCACCGCCGTCGATGGCGTTGATCGCCGAGGCGACGAGGGACCGGCGATTTCTCGACCTGATGAACACGATGTGGTGGGAGACCTATGGCTACCTCTACGATCGGGAGGCACATTTGTGGTACCGCGACGGCCGCTATGTCATTCAGCAGGACGGCAGCGGTCCCCGGACGACGAACGGTCAAAAGATCTTCTGGTCGAGGGGCAACGGCTGGGTCTTCGCCGGCCTGGCACTGGTCCTCGAGCACATGCCGCCCGACTATCCGGATCGGCCGCGCTACGAGGAACTGTTCCGCGAGATGGCGGCAGCCCTGGTGGCGGTGCAGGGCGACGACGGCTTGTGGCGGTCCAGCCTGCTCGACCCGGACGAGTATCCGATCCCTGAATCCAGCGGCACCGGGTTCTTCACCTTCGGTCTTGCCTGGGGGGTGAACAGCGGACTGCTGGACGAGGCCTCCTACATGCCGGCGGTGCGCCGCGGTTGGAAGGGCCTGTTATGGGCACAACAGGCCGACGGCCGGCTGGGTTGGGTGCAACAGATCGGTTACGACCCGCGCTCCGTGACCGCTGACGACAGCATGGAGTACGGCACTGGAGCGTTCCTGCTGGCGGGCAGCGAGATGCTGAAGCTTGCTGACGAGTAGAGGCTTTCCTCAGGAGTGGTGACAGCCGTTCGAGCCTCAGTCGCGCTCGACAAAATCCGAGTTGTAGCTGTTGAGATCGGTTGGTGGCGCCATCGAATCGAGGCCGATCTCTGCAACCACGTTCTTGTAGGTGAGGAGCTCGATCCCGGCGGCCTCGATGGCTGCACGGAATGCCGGAGACGTGATGGCGTCGAGCTCGGCCTGGCGATGGATTGCGACCCGATAGGGATCGCGCTCGTTGTTCATGTCCACCATCGCGGACATCTCGGGTGTTTCCATCCCGAGGTGAATCACCAACAGGTTGAGGCCGGGCCGAATCGCTCGTACGTGGTCGAGCAGTATCGATAGCTTGTCTTCAGGCTCCTCCCCCCAGATCGAAACGGCGGTCTCACCGAAGTAGCGAGCCAACCCGAGACCGTACTCAGCAGCCAGCTTTTCGACGATGGCTGTCATTTCCGGCGTCGAGGTCGCCGTCAGCATGTGATAGTCGAGGTAGTCGACCCTGAGGCCCGCGTCGAGCGCGCGCTCGATCTGCGCCCGGAGCTCCATCTCGACCTCGTTCGGGTCGGCACCCGCCGACGCGAACTCCGCCTCCGAGGCGTAGAAATGACCGTTATCGTCGACCAGCGATGGAACTGCAGTGGCCCCGAGCACCGGCCCCCATTTGTAGGACCTCCACTCGGAATTGAGGGTCAGATGGATGCCGACGCCGATCTGCGGGTTGGCCTTGAGAATGTCGACCGCCTCGAGGTACCAGGGGCAGGCGATCATCACCGAGGCAGAAAAGGGCATCCCCGTCTCGATCAGCTCGCGGACCGCCATGTTGACCGTGTGGGACATTCCGATGTCGTCACATCTGATCAGCAGTTGCTTCGGACCTTCGGCACCGGCGGCGGCTGAAGGGAACGACGCGGCAGATGACCAGGTGATAACCAGCAGCAAAAAAAAACTCGATCGGAGCGAGACCAGATTGGAAATCGACATCGATGACCTCCATGATTCTGCGCAGCGAATTCGCGGTGGCTGAAATAGTCGGAGCGCAATCTCGTTTTTCTTGGACGATCCTGGAGCGAGGTTAACGCAGTGGGAAGCGAGGCTCAATATCTGGTGGAAGTCCGAACGTTGATCGGACGCAACCGCGAGCTGGCGGAGCTGACCCTCGGCCTCGACGGGTGAGGCGGTGGACGGAGACGCAGAGCACTCGTATCACAACATCGAGCGCTTCGACTTCCGCCGCGCCCACGCCCGTGCGAATTGGGTACCACGAGAAGATAGGAGCCAAGGGTTAAGAGTTTAGAGTTGAGAATCAAGAGTCCCTGGGGGGCGGGCTGTACATTTCACTCTCCACACTTGACCCGAGAGAGCGGGGTCGGACCGGGGCAAACGCAGTCCATGACCAACGGTGATCGAGCCCGCAAGCGAAGCAGGGCGCAACAAAGGTGCGCGATTGCCGTACCGGTTGTTAGGATTCAAACGGGGGTCGGTTGTATTCAGAGGTTCAAACCGCTCTATCTCGGCTCGAAGCTGCCGAGCGCCTCCATCGCCGCCGACAACCGCCCCTGTTTTTCGAGGATCTCGGCTTCGCGAAGGCTCTCACCAACGATCTGAGCAATACGTTCTTCCTCGGCCCGCGCAGTCTTCAACATGGCGTTGAGAGCGAGATTCCGATAACGCCTGAGCTCAGCATAATCGGACTCCGATGCCTCGATGGCGCCCAACTGCTCCTCGGTCTGGAACGCCTGCAGGGCAGCCTCGAACTGACCGAGGTGGTAGTAGGCGATGCCGAGCTTGAAGTAGGGGAAGTAGGGATAGACCTTCATTCCGTACCAGCGCACCCGTGCGCCTGAGTCGCCCTTGCGCTCGAGCGCCTGCTGCAGCTCTTCGATCGCCCGGTCCCAATCACCGTTCTCGATCGCCGTCTCGGCCCGAGAGTAGTGCTCGTACCAGAAGTCAGCCCAGGCGGGTGAAGCAGTACTGATGGTCAACAGGAGGAGGACCGTCACGACTCCGCGGGATCGCCAAAGTTGATGTGCTGGCTTCACGATTGCTCCACGGTGATTTTAACCTGCATAAGATCCCTCGTCGCTGCTGCGGCCAGCGATTTGCCGCAGTCTGATGTGTTTGCTTGCATCAGGCTGCTCGACGAAGCAACAGGCAAGCCTTCGCGGCGTTCGCCGCGCGACGTCGAGGGACATGCGGGCTCACTCGTTCAGGTAGCATGCTATCCATGAAAAGTAGGATGCGGACCTTGGAAGTAGACGGGGTGGTCCTCCAGCTGAAGGTGGTCCGCAAGCGGGTCAAGAATATCAATGCCTGCCTGAACGGAAGCAAGCTTTCGATAAGCGCACCGCATCGAGTGCCGGCCGGGGAGCTCGAAGAGTCGATCGTCGAGCTGGCACGGAAGTTGGTACGACGGTCACGCGCAGACGCTGTCAACGCAGACGGCGGCGCCGAGGCCATCGCGCGCAAGGTGGCTCGACGATTCCCCGACCCGCCCGAGGTTACCGAGGTTCGGTTCGTCACCAACCAGAACTCCCAGTGGGGCAGCTACAGCGCGCAGACAGGGATCGTCCGGCTCAACGCTGCGCTCCGTCAGATGCCGCCCTGGGTGCTCGAATCCGTGGTCGCGCACGAGCTGGCCCACACGGTACATCTCGACCACTCGCCGGAGTTTTGGGATCTTGTGCGATCGGTGTACCCGAAGACCGACCGGGCTCGGGCCTTCCTCGAGGGCGTCAGGTGGCTCGCGGCCGCCTGGGACGATCTTCCGCCGGTCGAACGATCCCAGCTCTGTGGAGAGGGCTGACTATCAGCTGAAACGCTGATACCGACCGGTGTGGCCTACCTCTTCTCGACGCACTCCCTGACCGTGATGGCGGCCGCCAGTGCGGAAGCACCGGTTCGGCCATCGACGATTGGGCAATCGTCACCGCGACAGGCGCTGATGAACGCCTCGAGCTCGGCCTTGAGGGGCTCCTCCTTCTCGACCTCGACCAGGCGCGGGGCGATCTCGACTCCGGTCTCGCTGCGAATGAGCTGCGCCGATGACACGCTCTGCTCGGCGTAATCGATCGAGAAGTAAGACTCACGGGCGAATAGGCGGAGCTTGCGGATTCTCTCGGCCGACACCCGGCTGGCGGTGAGGTTGGCGACCAAACCATCCGGGAACTCGACCCAGGCATGGCACAGGTCAACCTTGTCGGTCAAAACGGGCACGCCGACGGCACGGATCTCCGAAGGTTGCTCGCCAGCAACTGCCAGCGTGATTTGCAGGTCATGAATCATCAGGTCGAGGATGACATCGACATCGACGGATCGAGCGGTAAAAGGTGACAGTCGCTGCGACTCCAGATAGCGCACGCCGTCGGCGAGACCGAGGGCTGCCTGCAC
Organism: Acidobacteriota bacterium; assembly: GCA_022340665.1. Taxonomy (NCBI): domain Bacteria; kingdom Pseudomonadati; phylum Acidobacteriota; species Acidobacteriota bacterium. The sequence goes on from JAJDNM010000108.1 coordinate 4,808, forward strand.
CGCGGGGTTGTGGTACTCGACGTGGCCGACGGCGAGCACCTTGGAGTTCTTGTCGGCAATGGTGATCAACTCCTCGGCCTCTTCGACCGTCGTGGTGATCGGCTTCTCGACCAGCACGTGGCAATCGGCTTCGAGCAGGACTCCAGCGATCTCGCGATGACTGATCGTCGGGGTGGCGACCACCACTGCGTCGGCCGCGCCGGCCGCCTCCAGGTCATCGAGAGCTGCCACCCCGTGCTCTCCGGTGACCTCGGCAAGACGTTCCGCGTCAGTGTCGAATGCTCCAATGCAACGCACGCCGTCCATCCCCGCGAGAATGCGGAGGTGGTGGCGCCCAAGGTGACCGGTTCCGACTACTGCGGCTTTGATTTCGGTGTCTGTCATGTGGCGCAGAATAATACCGCTGCCGCGGGAGTACAATTCTTTGGCGGTGAGTTCGCGAGCCCGAACCATTCATGGAGCCTTGTGAACGGTTCGGGCCATGGGAGGGAACATGCTTGACATCAAGAAACTCCTGATCGACGTATTCGATCCTCAGCCGGGAGAGGTCGTCTCGTTCGCCGTCGATCTGCCCACCAGCGATGTTCCCGACCATTCCGGTTGGACGGCGCGGCGGGCGATGGCCGAGCGTTGGCGCGAGGCCATGGTTCAGCTCGCAGGTGAAAGAGAATTCACGGTGCGACCGATTCTGAGCTTCGAAGCGACCGGCGCCAACAACGCCGATCTACCAACGAAAGGACAGGTCGGTGACGAGGAGGTGGATCTCCTCGACGCCCTCAAGGAGTCGACCCTGGTGATCGCGATGACCGAGTTCTCGGCCACCGCGCCGCTCGCGCACCTTGCGGAGGCCGAGGACGACTTCCGTGCCGCCTCGATGCCGGGGGTCGAGGAGCGAATGGAGGAAACCGCCCTGGCCGCCGATTACTCCAAGGTGGCGGCGCGGTGCAAGGCCATATTCGACATCATGGATGGAGCCGTGCTCTGCGATGTGCTCTTTTCGACCGGCCACCGGTGCTGGTTCGACCTCCGGCACCGGACGCCGGAAATGGATGACGGGTATCTTCCTAGGGGCAAGGAGGGTGATCGCATCATCAATCTGCCGTCGGGTGAGACCTTTGTCGTGCCTTATGAGGGGGAGTTCGAGGCGGTTCCATCCTGGACGGCGGGGACGATCCCGGTGGTCGAGGACGATGAGCTCGTGCTGTTCCACGTGGTTGCCAACACGGTGATCGTGGTCGAGGGCGACGGGCCTGTGGCGGAGCGCTTCGCGTCGTTTTTCGATGAAGATCCGGCGCGTGGCAACATCGCCGAGGTCGCATTCGGCGTCAATGACCGGGCGGAGGTGACCGGCGAGGTGCTCGAGGACGAGAAGGCCGGTTTCCACTGGGCATTCGGCCGCTCCGATCACCTCGGTGGCGTCGTCGGGGTGGAGGACTTCAAGAGCCCGGAGTCGGTGATCCACCAGGACATCGTGTACGCCAAGGGCAATCCCGTTCAGGTCGAGCGCGCGGTCATCGTCCACTCGGATGGGAGGAGCATTCCGGTGATCGATGAGGGAGAGTACAAACTCTGACGTTGAACGTTTCAACATTGAACGTTCAAACGTTACGAACTGCTGTACCCTGTCCGTTCGACGAGGAGGATCTGATGGCTGAAACGACTTTGCTCGAAGCAGTTGAGAGCCGAGGGCCGTACGCGGTCTGGGACCTGATGGACGAGGACGAGAAGAAGGCGGCCGCGGTCGCATTCTGGAACGGAGCCGACCGCGAGAGCAGGTCCGCTCTCGAGATGGCCCTGGCAACTGAGCTCAAGTTTCGTCAACAATCGGTGCGCCAGTTGAGCGCGGAACGAGTCGCCGGCCGTCTCGTCCGTCTCGCGGACAGCCTGCCGGAATCGGTCCTCTTCCAGTACCTTTTCCACCTCCACATGGACCAGCGCCGCCCACTGATGGTCAGCTATCTCGATGCGGTCGGGCTGCCGCACGACGACGGCGCGCTCGACCTGCCCGACGACTTCGAGGGACCGGATGCGGAGAAGGTGGAGAAGGCGGGACGAGACCTAGCCGGTTCCGAAGGAAAAACGGCACTTGTCTATCTCGCCACCCTGTTGGTGGCCGACGCCGACTTCTGGATGGGCCTCGAACCGGTGCTGAAGGAATACAGCTCTGAAGGCGAAGTCATCACTTAGTTTTGAGTCTTGAGTTCCCACTCGCCCTGCGGGTCGCACGGATGGGAGGGGGAAAACTCAAGACTCAAAACTGAGAACTCAAAACTCAGAGACTGAAGGTCGCTGAATTACGCTCCGTCTCGTGCACCGTCAGAGCAACCAACTCGACGCCCTCGGGAAGCTCCGGCGCGGTGCGCTCGAAAAAGACCCGCGCCAGGTTCTCGGCGGTCGGGATGACGCGCTCAAGCCACG
>JAJDNM010000109.1 GCA_022340665.1 Acidobacteriota bacterium
GAAAGCCTTGACCATGTGCACGTTGTGCATGACGCAGGAGCGGAACTGACTCTCGAAGTCCTCCAGCGGTTGTTCGAGGACCGATACCCAGTCGTACTGTATGACCGCGTTGTCGACGATGATATCGGCCGGACCGAGCTCCCTCTCCACCGCCGATTTCATCGAATCGACTGACGCCATTTCGGTGACGTCGCCCTGCACCGTCATTGCCTGCACACCCACCGACCGCAGCTCATCGAGGAGGGCCTGTGCCCTCTCCTTTTGCCGGAAGTAGTGGAGTGCGACCGCCGCCCCGGCCGCGCCGAGAGTGCGGGACATCACCCTTCCGAGCTCTCCACTCGCTCCGGTCACGATGCAGACATGGCCATGCAGGTTGATGTCGACAGTCATTTCGATCTCCCGAACCCCGGCTCAGACCTGAGGGCTCTCGTTTTTCCGGTGAATTTCTCGATGACCGCTAAGGTCGATACATCGCTCGCAAAGACCGAGTTGCGGCCCTGGGGCTCCTGCGGCGGATCGCCGGTGAACTGATCGCCGCGCCGCCACACGGCTTCTTCCGGGTCCGACGCCTGGCCAAGGCCACCCCAGGACCAGAAATTGCTGCCGGCAAAGGGCCCCCCTGCGGCGGCATTGGCGTGTATGTGCTCGAAGACCCGGGCATAGAAAAGGTCTCGATAGGTCGTACCTACGGCCGGCGAGAACGAGTGATCGTCACGTGGTATGCCGAACTCGTCGAGCACCAGCGGCTTGCCGATCTCCTCGGCAAACGCAATGTGCCGGTCGAGATACTCGATCGCCTGACGCTCAGCCTCGGCATAGGTCTCCTCGGGCCTGGTCGGGTCGTACCAGCTCCAGTTGAGAATCCACAGGTGGGCAGTCAGATAATCGATGTTCGCGAACCGGTGGATGTCCAGGTAGGTCTCGGCGGATTCTATGCTCCCCTTGAGCCCCTCGTTGCCGGTGGAGATCAGGTGGTTGGGATCGAGCGAGCGAATGAAATCTGCGGTCTCACCCACCCACCGCGTGAAAACCTCGAATTTCTGCTTGCCGGACTCGCCCTCTCCTGGCCGCGGCTCGTTACCGAGCTGCCATGCCATGATGGTCGGGTCATCGCGGTAACGGATGCCGGTGAATGCGTTTTCGCGGTTGACGAGCATCTCGATGTAGCGACGATACGCTCCGTTGGCCTCCGTGTGGGTGTAGAAACGTGCCGAGAACTCCATGAACTCGAGCCACGAGTAGCCTTCCAGGAACGGGTTTGGCAGCGGTTCGTCGTCGAACCATGAAACGTACTGCGACATGCCTCCAGACCACACCCAGTAATTATTGAGATAGACGACGGCCACCATGTCGCGCTTCCCCATTTCGGCGAGGAGGAAGTCGAGGCCTTCCAGGAGTCGTTGATCGTAGACGCCCGGCTCCGGCTGCAGCGGCGGCCACACGGTGTTGTGTTGGCCGAGGCCCTCCGACGCGCCGAGCACCCGCAAGTTGTCAACTCCAAGAGACTGCAGGAGGTCGAGCTCGCGGATCAAACGATCCCGGTCCCCGCCCTCGGCGAGGGCGCCGAGATTGCAGCCGTACCAGACGTTGGTGCCGAGGAAGTGGTAGGGCTGTCCGTTTCTGATGAGGCGGCTCCCCTCGACCCGGATGAAATCCGGCGCATCCGGCGTCGGTGGTCCGGTGCAGGCGGTGCCAAGGATCAACACGATCACGCAGACCCACGATGTCTTCATGTCCGCATTCTCTCCAACCGGGCCCTTGATGTCGACCGTAGTAGACTCCGCGTTGGAGGCAACCTATGCGGTTCGGACACTTCGACGACGAGGCGCGTGAGTACGTCATCACGACGCCGCGAACGCCGTACCCGTGGATCAACTACCTGGGCACCGACGACTTTTTCTCACTGATCTCGCACACCGGCGGAGGCTACTGCTTCTATCGCGATGCTCGCTTCCGACGCCTCTTGCGCTACCGCTACAACAACGTACCAACCGACGTCGGCGGCCGCGCCCTTTTCATTCGCGACGGCGACGATGTGTGGACGCCGGCCTGGATGCCGATGAAGTCTCAGCTCGACCGGTTCGAATGCCGTCATGGCCTGGGGACGACAAAAATCTTCGGCTCGCGGAATGGTGTTTCCGCCGAAATGCTCTTTCTGGTTCCGCTCGGAGAGACCGCCGAGGTGTGTCGACTCACGCTCACGAATGAGTCGAAGAATGAAAAGGCCCTGCGAATTTTCAGCTTTGTCGAGTTCTGCCTGTGGAACGCGTGGGACGACCAGACCAACTTCCAGCGCAACTTCTCGACCGGCGAGGTCGAGGTCGAGGGAAGCGCCATCTACCACGTGACCGAGTACCGTGAGCGACGCAACCACTACGCGGTGTACGGGGTCAACGCGCCCCACGCCGGTTTCGACACCGACCGGGAGACCTTTTTCGGCCTCTACAACGGTCTCCACGAGCCCGAGGCCGTTCTCGCGGGTACACCTCGCAACTCGATGGCCTCGGGCTGGGCGCCTATTGGCTCCCACTGTCTCGATCTCGAGCTCACACCGGGCGAGGCCCACGAATTTGTCTTCACCCTCGGATACGTGGAGAACCCTGCGGACGACAAGTGGGAGAGGCCGGGAGTCGTCAACAAAGAGCCGGCCCATGCCCTGCTGTCGCGGTTCTCCACATCCGCACAGGTCGAGGATGCAGTTGCCAAGCTCAGCGACTACTGGTCCTCCCTGCTCGAGATCTACACACTGGAATCGCCGGATGAGCGCCTCGACCGCATGGTCAACACCTGGAATCCGTACCAGTGCATGGTGACCTTCAACATGTCACGCAGCGCCTCGTACTTCGAAAGTGGTATCGGCCGCGGCATGGGGTTCCGTGACTCCAACCAGGACCTGCTCGGATTTGTTCACCTGGTGCCCGACCGTGCGCGGCAGCGGATACTTGACATCGCCTCCACCCAGTTCCCCGACGGCAGCGCGTATCACCAGTACCAGCCGCTGACCAAGCGCGGTAACCACGACGTCGGCTCGGGCTTCAATGACGACCCCCTGTGGCTGATCATTGGCACCGCCGCCTACATTAAGGAAACAGGGGACTTCGGCATCCTCCGAGAGGAGGTGCCATTCGACAACGATGAGACGAACACCGCGTCCCTCTTCGAGCACCTGCGCCGGTCCTTTCACTTCACGATCGAAAACCTCGGACCACACGGCCTGCCGCTGATCGGTCGTGCCGACTGGAACGACTGCCTCAACCTCAACTGCTTCTCGGAGACCCCGGACGAGCCTTATCAGACTACGGCTAACCGCCAGGGCCGCACCGCCGAGTCGGTCTTCATCGCCGGCCAGTTCGTCTACGCCGCACCTGATTACGCGGACCTCGCGGTGCACGTGGGCTTGAACCAGGAGGCCGAGGCGGCCCGGGAACACGCCGCCCACATGGAAGAGGCGATCCTTGAACACGCCTGGGACGGGGCATGGTTCCTCCGCGCCTACGACTTCTTTGGCAACAAGGTCGGCAGCCACGAGTGCGAGGAGGGTCAGATCTTCATCGAACCACAGGGTTTCTGCGTCATGGCCGGAGTCGGGGCAGAAGACAGCAAGGCGCTTCGCGCGCTTGATTCGGTGGGCGAGCGGCTCGGTACGCCGTACGGCATCGTCCTCAACCAGCCCCCCTATTCGACCTACCGCATCGAGCTCGGCGAGATCTCCTCCTACCCGCCGGGCTACAAGGAAAATGCCGGCATCTTTTGCCACAACAACCCGTGGGTGATGATCGCCGAAACCAGGATCGGCCGTGGCGACCGCGCGTTCGACTACTACAAGCGCATCGCGCCGGCCTATCTCGAAGAGATCTCGGACATTCACCGCACCGAGCCCTACGTCTACTCGCAGATGGTGGCGGGACGGGATGCGGTCCGCGAGGGTGAGGCCAAGAACTCCTGGTTGACCGGCACCGCGGCTTGGAACTACGTCGCCATTGCCCACTACATGCTCGGTATCCGACCGGAGTTTGATGGTCTGAGGGTGGCCCCGTGCATCGGCTCCGAGGTCTCGCACTTCACCGTCACCCGTCGCTGCCGTGACGCCGTCTATCGCATTCGGGTCACGAACTCGATGAAGAGCGGCGAGCCGAAGCTCGTCGTAGACGGTAGCTCGATCGAGGGCACCCTGGTGCCGTATGCAGAGGCCGGCACCACCGTCGAAATCGAGTGCGAGACATAATGTTCTCACGTTGGAACGTTCAAACGTTTGAACGTTCCCCGCCCACCCTCCCAGCGAGATGGGATTGGTAACTGGACGGAGCCAGTGGTCCTCTCTATGATCGGTCCAACGTGACTGAATCTGCCGCCATCGCAGTCGTATTCACACCGCTCGACTGGGTCTGGGTCATCCTCCTCATTGCAGTCATGATCGCGTGCGGCATCATTTTCTACAGGCTCGGCAAACGTTCGGAGGCCGACTTCTTTCTTGCCGGTCGCGGACTTCCATGGTGGCTGCCGGCAACCTCGGTCTATGCCACCCACACCGCCACCGACACTCCGATGTGGATCTGCGGCACGATCTACAAATGGGGCATGCGGGGCATCTGGCTGCCCTTCTTCACGGCCTGGACCGCCATTTCGGCCTTGGTTTCCACCCGCATCTTCCGGCGCAGCCTCGCGATGAGCCAAGCGGAGTGGCAAACCCTTCGTTATTCGGGACTCGGGTCCGAGCTGTTGCGTGGCTGGCTTGCCGGCTGGCAGACCTTCATGAATATGTTCGTGCTGGCATGGGTTTCGGCCGCGATGGGGAAGGTCTGCACCTATCTCTTCGCCTGGCCGAACTGGGTCGGCGTGGTGCTCTTCACCTCTATCTGCGCAGTGTACGTGCTGGCAGCCGGCTATTGGGGTGTCATCATGGCCGATTTCCAACAGGGTGTGATCAGTTTCCTGATCATCACTCTGGTCTCCTTCTGGGGCATCTCTGTGGCGGGCGGTCCTTCAGGAATCGTTTTACGGCTCGGGGAGCTCGGTGAGGGGTGGCGCCTCAATCCATTCCATTTCGACGGGTTTTGGGGCCTCGATCCGAACGCCTTCTACACTGCCGACTTCCTGACCCTGTTGATCATGGCCACCCTCGGCGGGATCGGCATGGGCAACTTCATCGACTGGTACCCAGAAGCACAACGAATCCAGTCCGCTCGAACCGTCCGCGACGCCAGTTACTCGATCTGGGCCGGCGGTTTCGTGACCCTGATCCGCAACAGCGTCTGGGCGGTCGCGATCCTCGCCTTCTTCGTCATGTACCCTGCGATCAACTCCGAAGCCCAGTACGAGATGGGTTGGTTTCGGCTCGGTTTCGAGAATCTGCCGGCCGGGATGATCGGCATCTTCTTCGCAGGAATCATCGCCATCCACCTCTCCACAATTTCGACCCACCTCAACCTCGGCGCCCTCTACGCCACCCGCGACCTTTACCACCACTACGTCAACCCCGAGGCCTCAGAGGAAAGGCTCGTCAAGATCGGTCGGCTCAATACCCTCCTGTTGCTTCTCGGATCGTTCCTCCTTGGCCTCACTATGCAGTCGATCACTTCGTGGCTGATCTTTGCCCTCTGGCTGCAGGCGGCTGGCATCTGGATCCCGTCGATCCTGCAGGTCGTCTGGTGGCGATTCAATTCCTGGGCGTACCTCTCGAGCTGGATCGCCAACCTGGTCATGAGCTGGCTAGTGGTGTGGGTCCTGCCCGAGCTCGGGATCCTCCCCGATCTGCCGAACTGGCTCAACTTCTGGCTGCTGGCGGTGCTGGTGTCTCTGGTCTACCTGCCGGTCACCTTCCTGACTGAGCCCGACGACCGCGAGCATCTGGTGCGCTATTTCGTCCAGGCCCGCCCGCTCGGTTTCTGGGGCCCGATTCGGGCCGAGGCCGAGCGACGTGGTTTGTTGACCTCAGAGGGGAGTGGCCGATGAGCTTTCTACGAAGAGAATGGACCGCGCAGGAGGCCGATCGCTGGACCCGCCACGATCTCCTCGCCTGCATCTTCGGCGTGCTGGCATTCGTCCTAGTTACGATCGGAGTTGCCGGATCGCTGCTTCTCCAAACCTGGGGTTTCATATCCCTCGGCCTCTCGATCATCTTCACCTGGCTCACCTTCAAGGTCATCGACCCGAAGCTGCGCGCACTTTCGGAGAATTTCGAGGACAGACAGGCGGATTTCCTGGACGCTGTCGAACGCCAGAATCGATGGGAGCGCTGAGATGGAGATGAGCCCCGCCGCCGGCAAGATCCTCGGCATGATCATGGCGTACGCCGTCAGCTCACTCGGTCTTCTGCTCGCCTACATCAACTACCGCAAGCGGATCATGCGGGCTGAGACGATCTTCACGCCGACAGCCAGAGCGGTGATCATCGGTGTCGTCGGTGTCGCGGTTGTCGGCGCGGTGCTCACCGCCGCCGCCGCCAGCGGAGACGGTCAGGGTCTGTGGCGAGTGATTTTGGCAAATCCCCTCGGCATCGTGCTGCCGGCCCTCATAGTTTTGGTTTCGGTGGTGTTGACCTGGTTGCTGTTTCGGCATTTCACAAAGCACCTTTCGTCACCGCCACAAGACCGCGAGAACTGACGTTCGAATATTTAACGTTTCAACGTTTGAACGTTATCCCCGTCCTCCCCCAACGTTTCTCGCCGAACGCGTTGAATGATCTCGGCGCGCTCGGGGTCGGACTCGATGTGGTCCCATGACCAGAAAACCACTCCGGCGGAGGGTGGTTCGAGGGCGGCGCGCAACGCAGCCTCGAACTCGTCGATCGGGAAGACCTCGTCCTCGCGATACGCCGGCGACACCTGGATGCTCGGCAGAATCGGGCAACTCGCCGCCCGGTCGAAATCCCGGACCACCGAGGTGACCCACTTGGGTGGGCGGTAGAGCATGAAGGAGTAGGCCATCGGTGACAGAAGATCGGCCTGGCTGCTCAGCGCCGCCGGATCCTGCCCGGCGATGCGCAGCCTGGCGCAGTCGAAGTCGTCCTTTCGCCAGGGCACCATGTGCAGGTTGATCATGATCTCGGGATCGACAAACCGGACACCTTCGACGATCTCCGTAACCACGGATGCGATGGTCTCGGCCCTGAAACGAACCCATTGATCGGAGGCGTTCGATTCGATCCAGGCGGCCGCCCTCTGCGGCTGCGGAGGGATCGAGAACGGAGGCACGCCCAGGTATGCCGCGAAGGCCTGAAGGCAGTGGAGGCAGTAGCAGGTCTTCGGCAGGGCGGCAGAATCGTGGTCCGGCCCCACCATCTCCCAGAACACGAAATAGCGAATGAAGTCGATGCTGAGGCCATCCGGCTGCAGGCGCTTGACGATCGCCTGCGCTTCTTTGACCCGGCGGTTGCGGAATGCGGGCCGGTTGGGGCAGGCAAACTCCACCCAGTCGTCCTTCGCCCGCTCGCCCTTTGCCGTCACCGCCCAGAGATCGGGATCCTCAGCGAGCATCTCGGGGGCGAAGAACACCGGGAAGATGATGAAGAGGTCGGTGTCGTTCTTCCTCGCGAGTGCCCGGAATCCACCCGACGAGGCCAGCTCTTCGCTGGCAAACACCGTGTTGATGCCGAGCTGTTTCCATTCCTCGAAGATCCCCGGGAGGTCGCGTTCGGTCCTGTAGATCTTCACTCCGTAGATCGGATCGACCGTCGACTGTGAAGCCGCAATCGCAGCCCGGGTCTCCGGCGCCTGTGCCGGCGCGGATGGGTCGGCGGGCTCCCCGCAGCCCGACGCGATCACCGCCGCCGCAGCAAGGGCGACGATCGAACGACACGTCCGGCGCATCACGGCAGACCATCCCCTTCGGATTTATCGGGCGGTGGCAAGTCCTCCGGCCCCGGCGGGAAGAGATCGAGGACCGTGAAGTCCACCCAGTAGAGGCCCTCGGTGTTGGGGACCCGTTGGAGAATCGCCCTGCCGATGTCGCCGGGAGGATCCTCGAGCTTCGACCACCAGGGTCGATCCGACGGGTAGCCGTACTGGAAGCCGACCGGTGCCGGTGCGAAGGCGCGCCCCCACTCGGCGAACTCGTCGACCATCGCCTCGAGCGACGGCAGGATCTGGCTGTCATCAATGAAGACCAGGCCCGTGCGCTCGTTCGGTGGCATCTTGCCGATCTCCCAGTGCTTGAGGAAGAGACTGTAACTCGGGTCGTGCCGCCGAACCGCTTCGAGCCAGGAGCGGGCCTCTCCATCGGTGACCCGACGCCCCTCCGGGTTTTCCGTCGACTCCAGCCACTCGACGTCGATCCCGAAGCCAATCACCGATGGGTGGTGGCGATACCGTTCGAGGACAAGACGAATCAGCTCCTCGACCGGTGCGTGACCTGGTTCGACCTGCAGCCACACGCGAAAGTGGTGACGGTCGAAGAGGTCAAGGGTGGCTTCGTTTTCATCTTCCTCGGAGCCTAGGATGAGAGGGTTCTCGTTCTCTACCGGAAAACTCAGCAAGGTTCCATCGCCCTCGAGGCGGCCGACGATCCACACCGTTTCGCCGACAGCTCCGGGAAATCTCGATGCCATCTCCTGTCCGACACGCACCCAGTACCGTGGTCCAGGATCGTAGTCGGGTCCGTACGCCGAATAGCGGAAACCTGCGCCGAGGGGCCGTTCTTCGACCAGCTCTTCTTGAACGGTCACACACCCGACCATGAGAACCACGGCACCAACAACCACGACGCCAATCGCCCATCGTCCCATGTGCATCTTCACCACCCCGGATTATCCTTTTGCATCCACATAGAGCGCTGCCGCTCCGAGCACGGCAGAGTTTTCCAGAGTGCTCGGTTTCATGACCAGCCGTTCTACGACCCTCCGGTAGGCGAACCGCTCGAGCCCCTGGCGCAGGCCTCCCTCGAAGAGTTCGAATGCGCTGCTGATCGAACCGCCGAAGATCACCGCCTGGGGATCGTAGGCGTAGAGGGCGACCATCACCGCCTCGGCCAACTCGTCACCGAACCGTTCGAATGCAGCCAAGGCCTCGGAGTCTCCTTCGCGGGCCCGACGGTAGATCTCGTCGCCCGGCGCACCGTACTCGCGCTGAAAGAATGGTCCCGAGCAGTAGTCCTCGAGCCTCAAGCCCTTGTGAGCCATCATGCCGATTTCACCAACCCCACAGTTGGTCCCGCTGAAGAGACGGCCATTGACGATCACGCCGGTGCCCATGCCGGTGCCGAGAGTGAGGGCTACCAGATCTCGAAAGGCCCGGCCCGCACCGAAGACATGCTCGCCGACCGCGAACGCGTTGGCATCGTTGTTGATCGACGCCGGCACGCCGAACCGTTCCTCGAGTTTCGCCTTCAAAGGCATCTCTTTCCACGAAGGGATGTTCTCGACGTCGAAGACAACACCCTCGGCGACATCGACAACGCTCGGCACGCCACAGCCGATACCGACAACCGAGGGGTCGAAGACGTCGTCTATGGCACGGAAGATCTCTCCTAGGACGGCGTCCGCCGATTCCCGCGCCGGCACCTCCCGGCGCACAATCCGGATGACGTCGCCTCCGCGCACCGTGCCGACCGAGATCTTGGTTCCGCCGAGATCGACACCAATGATCGACTCGGACACAGCTCAGTTTCCCTTTTCGCCGGTCAGCGATCGCAGGAGCTCGCCTGGGCTGACCGTTGCGTTGTCGATGAGCGGCTTCGCCCACAAACCGATCGAGAGGATGTATCCGATGGTCACGAAGAGCAGGGTCATCCCAAAACGAAGACCGAGCTGATCGCCAAGCCATCCGACCAGGGCCGGCATCACCGCACCGCCGACGATGCCGGTGCAGAGTATTCCGGAGAACGAGCCGTGGTGCTCGGCGACCGAGTTGAGGGCGAGCGAAAAGATCACCGACCACATCACCGACAGAAAGAAGCCGACCATCATGAAGGCAACGTAGGAGACCTTCGTCGGCCCGAAGAGCGCCGCCGCCAGGCTGATCATTGCGGCCGAGGAAAACCAGACCAGGACCTTGCGTGCGTCGAAGAGCTTGAGCAGCACCAGACCGAGCAGGCAGCCGGCCGTCAGAAGCCCCCAGAAGTAGGACACCGCGCGTGCTCCTTCGACCTGTGGATCGAGCCCGTGATAGGTCTCGAGGAAGCGCGACACCCAGTTGGCCACACCCTGCTCGGTGCCGACATAGGCGAAGATACCGAAGAAAAAGAGCCACACATAACGATTCTGCAAAAGCTCCAGATAGGAGCCGGCGGCACCGGCCTTCTCGTCGTCCTTGAGCTCGACCTGCGGCAGGCGGACAGCAATGAGAACGGCGATCATCACCAGGGTCACGACGGTGAAGACCCAATAGAGGGACACCCACGGTAGCTCCGGTGGAACCAGCCGCGACAGAAGGCCAAGGATGCCGCCCTCCGGCGCCGGGCCGGCCCCACCGAGGTTGGTCACCAGGTAGGAGTAGACATAGGGGCTGATGAACGATGCCGCCCCGAAGACCAGCTGCGCCATCACCGAGTAGAACGCGAAGTTCTCCTCTCCGCCAGCTACCCTCAGCAACGGATTGATCGCCACTTGAAGCATCGTCATACCGATGCCGATCATGAAGAGTGACATGAGTGCCACCGTGAAAGTCGGCACTGAGGCGAAGAGGAAGGACCCGCCAAATGCGAGGACGAAGGCTGCGATCAGAATCGGCTTCTGGCCGAAACGGTCGAGCAGCACACCGGCGGGAATCGACATCACACCGTAGGCGACGAAGAAGCTGAACGGCAGGAAGCCGGCCAGGGTCAGGCTCAGGTTGAAGCCCTTGATGATGTCCGGAACCAGCGGCCCCAGGATATTGGTGAGAAAGGAGATGACGAAGAAGATGAGAAAAACGAGTAAGACGATTCCCATGCTGCGTTTCATACTGCTACCCCTTCATCCATTCCCTCGGCCTTCACCCCACGCCCGAGTCCCAGCCCGCTTTCGAACACGGAGTCTGAACCGCCAAGACGCCAAGGGCGCCAAGTATTGACGAAGGTCATTTTTCGAGTGGCGGATTCGCTGATCGGATTGTGAGGTGAGAAAACCTCGCGAATTCGTTGCCTCGTCCCTGCCTCGTGTCTCGAAATCAGAGGATTCTCTTTGCGCTCTTTGCGGCTTGGCGGTGAAGAACCGTTCGGGCCGGCAATCGGAACGATCATTGATCGAACCCGGTCTCTATCGCTTTCACATTCCAACCCTTTACGGCGAGATGCGCGTCCGACAGATCATCTTCGGCCGGGAACCGCGCGGTCAGACGACGGCTCTCACCCGGCAGAATCGAGACGTAGTTGTCCTCCCACAGAACCGGCAGAATCGAGTTGCCATCACCGTCGATCACCCGCAGCTCGATGAAGAACGCGAGCGCCTCGGAACCGTTGGCGAGCAAGACCGTCACCTCGGATCCGTTGTCGCTGCTGGATGCCGTCGCCTCCACACCGAGCCCCACCTCCGGAAGATCGCTCAGGCTCGTGAAGTCGGCAAAGCTCTTGGTCGGGGTCACGTACCAGAGGTTGTTCGCGTAGTCGAGGACGTCGGGCTTGGCCGACAGCCAGTAGAAATTGCGTGCCACCTCGGAACCTGAGGCATCGTGAAGGCGCAGATCGAGGAACCACACCGTCGTCGGTGACTTCTGCTCAGCGAGAGACACAACCGGCTGGGCTCCCGCCGCCGGCAGCGTGAGCCGGTAGGTCTGGTTGAAGATCTCCTTCGTCGAGAGATCGAAAGCGCGAACCGTGGCTGTCAGCCCCTCCGCAGCGTGACGGGAATCGTTGACGCCATACACCGTTTGATCGGCGTAGTTGAAAGAGAGGTTCAGCGGCTGACTGGCCGCACGAGTGCCGAAAAAGGCACCGTTCGGCAACAGATACCAGTCGTAGAGCTGCCAATAGGTCTCCGGCCAGGCCGAGTTGAGCATCCACTGGATGAGGCCGGTGGTCAGCGGCCGGTTGACCGCAAAGCTCTCGAACATCGGTCGGATGGCCTCGTAGTTCGCCGCCTGTGCCTTGAAGAGGAACTCCTCCACCGATGCCGGCGGTCCGTAGCGCCGTCCGAGAGCTTCGATGTAGCGGTCCATGTCGCTGAACTCTCCCCGGCCGCTGTGGTAGTTCCAGACCTCGCCGACCGGCCAAAGGTCCTCTTCTGGGATCATCCTTCGAGCGCTTTCGAGCGGTGGCGGTTGCGGCCCGGGTCCGGTTTCGGTGTTGAAGCCGTACGCCCCGCCGTGTTCGCGGTCCTCCCACCAGTAGACCGGCGGCACCCAGTCGTAGGGCCCGTTCATCTTGACCCCGCTCGGCCCACTGACCTCCGACTCCTTCCAACCGCACGAGACCAGAGTCGGGCGGGTGGTGTCGAGCTCGGCCAGCACCTTCTGATAGCGGCGCTCGAGATCGGGGTGGGGCAGGAGGTCGCTCGCCAGCACCCAGGTGAAGATGCTCGGGTGGTTGCGCAGGTATCGAATCTGGTCCGTCAACATCGCGGCCACCAGATCCATTTCGTCGGGCTCGAGCACGCCGCCGTACTCCTCGCTCACCGGTTTGCCGACGTAGTTCTCCCACTCCCACTGGCAGCTCCAGCCGGGCATGACGAGAATGCCCTCGCGGTCGGCCGCGTCGTAGAGGTATTGACTCGATCCCCAGAATCCTTCGAGGCGGATCGTATTGAGGTGCATCTGTTTGACGTAGGCCAACTGGGCGTCGATTCTCTCCGGTGTATCCGACAACAACAGGTCGTCGACCCATCCTCCGCCCCGGATCAAGACCGGCTGGCCGTTGACCGTGAATCCGCGATGACCTTCCTCGTTGAAATAGGTGTCGAACTCACGAATGCCGAATTTCGTGTGCACGCTGTCCGAGACGGCGCCATCGATCGTGACGGCCATGCTCATCGTGTAGAGGTTCGGCTCGCCCAGAGTGTGCGGCCACCACAGGCGCGGAGCCTCGATCTTCAGGACGTCGTAATCATCGGCCGTGAATCGAACCCGCTGCGTTTCGTGCGGCGCGAGTATGACCTCGGCTGCGAATGTGCGGTCCTCGATCTGGCCGCTCACCTTCGTCCTGACCTCGGCGGCGCTGTGATTCCTGACCACCGACGAAACGCTGATGTCAGCTGACTCGAGGGTGTCGAGATCGACATCGGTCTCGACCACGACGTCGTTGAGTGACACGACATCGGTCAACCGCAGAGAGACCGGCCGCCAGATGCCCATGTTGTTGTCGGGCGGACGGGGGTTCCAGTCGACGAAGCCAATGGTGAAATCACCCGGCTGGGGTGGATGGACCGCCACCGCGAGCGCATTGCGACCTGCAACCAGGCGCCCACTGACGTCGATCTCGTGCGTGCGAAAGGCGCCGTAGACGATGTTCCGCCCCGCCAGCTGCTCGCCGTTGAGCCAGATATCGGCGGAGTTGTTGATGCCGTCGAACTGCAGGCGTGCAACCTTCCCAGCCGCGTGTTCAGACACGTCGAACTCGGTCCGGTACCACCAGGCGCCCTTGAACTGCTCCGTGTCTACCTTTTCGAGGTTTGTACCGAGGTAGAGATCGGGGTAGCTGCCGTTGGCAACCAATGCCGCCATCGGGGTCGCGGGCACCGCAGTCGGAAACCAGCCATCGGCATCGAAATCCGGTGACGACACCGATGCTCCGCCACCAGACACTTCGGCCGCCGCCCGGATCGACCACCCGTCGCTCAACTTTTTCGAGGTATTCACCGACTCCTCGGGCGCACCGCACGCAGCGGCCGACAACACGGCTGCAGTCGCCAGAAATCGCCACATCCATTCCGTGCGTTTCCCATGCATGTCTCCCCCAGTTCTCGACACCACGCCACGTTGTCGAAGCAGCCGTCTCCCCAACTGAACCCGGTCATCTAACCGCCCGTGCCTTCGATCCGCGACCTGTAATACTGTGCCTTCTCCAGCACCTGCTGCAGCTCAGCCTGCCGACCCTGCCGCGAGTACACGTCCGCCAACAGGTAGTAGCCGAGCACCTTGAGATCGTCCGCTTCGGTCCGCTCGAGGCCTGCCTTGGCGAGGCGCTCGACCTCGTCTAGGTCTCTCTCCTGCTGCAACAGAATTCGAGCGAGGAGCAGGTGCGGCTTCGGGATTTCCGGCACTTCCTCGATCAGGATCCGCATCTCGCGCTCCGCCGCCTCGACATTGCCGAGCCGGAACTCCAGATTACCGAGGTTGAAGCGTGGCATCACGGATTTCGGGTGGAGCTCGAGCTCCTTTGCGTAGGCATCACGCGCCTCGGCGGTCCGGCCCTGCTCCTCGTACAGCAGCCCGAGATGGTAGTTGACCCGTGGACCATCGGGGTACTCGGCTTGGATCGCATTGAGGACGGTCTCCGCCTCGGCCAGCCGACCTACGCCGATATATGCCGCCGCCAGGTTGAGCCGGTTGCGGGTCAGCTTGGGTTGGATCTCGACCGCCTTCTCGAGCAGCGGCAGCGCACGCCGATGGTCGTTGTGCTTCATGTAGACACCCGCCATCAGCGCGTAGGCCTCAGTGCTGCGATCGTCCTCGGCCAGCACCCGCTTGGCGAGCGCCAACACCTCTTCATCTCGTCCTTCGTCGGAAAGAATTTTGGCCATGAGAGTCAGCGCGCGCGTGCTGTCAGGGTTTTCGCGCAGGTAATCGTCGAGTATGGCCTTGCCCTCGTCGATTTGATTCGCCTCGCGATAGGCGGCGGCGAGCATCAGCGTGGCCTGGGGGATCTCGGGATCATCGCCGAGAACGAGCTTGAGCACGCTGATGGCCTCTTCGAAATCGTCTTCCAGCATGAGCGTCGAGGCGTAGCCGATCGAGTCGAAGAGGTGGACCTTGTCCTTGGGATCGGCGAGGTTTCCGCTCTCGGGCGCGGCGGTGGCGCCGCCGACGTAGCCGAGGGCCGCGAGCATGTCCCTGGTCTCCTCGTCGAGGTCCGCGTCCTGAGTCTGCGGAGCGCCACGTTCGATCTCTTCACGGAGATGCGCCAATACCGATCGGAGTTCGTCGGCACGCCGGCGGTCACGAGCAAACAGGTTCTGGTTTTCCCCGGGATCGGCGGTGATGTCATAGAGCTCGGCCCGCGGTGCATCGATGAACTTGTCGTCAGATGTCCGAACAGAGTAGAGCGCGCTCCAACCGTAATGGAGGTAGACGGCCATCGACTCGGAGTAGGCGTACTCGGGTCCTGGGCTCTTCGGGTCGAGCATCAGTGGCACCAGCGACTGGCCATGGATCGGCACCGGTGCCTTGATGCCCACGAGACCCAGGACAGTCGGCAAAATGTCGATCGTCCTCACCTGAGCTGGCACCCGGATCCCCTCGAGCTCGGACCCCGGGATCTTGAACATGAGCGGCACGTGCACCGTGGCGTCGTAGATGAAGTATCCGTGCTGCCTCTCGTCATGATCGCCGAGGCCCTCGCCGTGATCACCGACCACCACAACAATGGTGTTTTCGCCCAGGCCTCGTTTGTCCAACCAATCGAACACGCGTCCGACTTGGTCGTCGGTGAAGGCGATCTCGCCGTCGTAGAGCCCGCCTGGACCGCGATCGCTGAAGCGGGTTGCGTAGGGTTCGGGCGGCTCGTAGGGGATGTGCGGGTCGTAGAAGTGGAGCCACGCCAAGAACGGGCGCCCGTCCTCCCTTTCCAGCCACTCCAACGCGGTGTCCACAATGCGGTCCGCCGGTCGCTGCACACCAGCCAGATCGAGGGGCTGGTCCGCCGCCCTGTCAATATCGTCTTCATAGTGCTCGAAGCCCTGGCTCAATCCCCATCGCTGGTCGAGCACGAAGGCGCCGACGACGGCACCGCAGCGGTAGCCCGAGGCCGCCAGACGCTCGGCGAGGGTGACGTGCACATCCGCCAACGCCACGCCACCGTTGAGCCGCACGCCGTGAAACGGCGGGTAGAGTCCGGTCATGATCGACGAGTGCGAGGGCAGGGTGAAGGCGGTCGGTGTGATTGCCTGTTCGAAGAGCACACCGTCTTCGGCCAGTTGATCCAAGCGAGGAGTTTCGGCCCGCTCATAGCCGTAGGCACCGATACGATCCGCCCGCGTGGTGTCGAGGGTGATCAGCAAGACGTTGGCGCCGGGGAAGACAAGGTCTTGCGGAGTTCGGGGAGCCTTTTGGCAGCCCGATAACGCGATCGTGAAAGCAAGCGCAACCCCCGAAACAAGGTTGACACGTTTGAAAGTCATCGCGCGCTGCAGCCTCCACATAACGTTCTAACGTTTCAACGTTCAAACGTTTGAACGTTTTTCTCCATCGTTTACCCGGCTGTCTCGCATCCAGCGACGGCTCGAGCCCTGAAAAATAGAGGGCCCATTTGGGCCCTCCAGATGATAGCAGCGATCAGCAGACCGCTAGAACTCGAACTTCAGCCCGAGCCGGTAGTAGCGTGGTACGACCAGGGACTGCACCTCGCCGTAGTCGTCGACCGTATACCCGACCTTGTTCGGGGAGTTCTCGTTGAACGCGTTGAGGACATCGAGCGAGACTGTGATCCCCATGTCCCCGCCAATATTGAAACGCTTCCCCAGGTTGAGGTCGAAAATGGTTGTGGCCGGCAGCCATTGCGGGTCATCCGGATCGTCGGCCACCATGACGTTGTTCCAGCCTGTGGACGTGAATTGGGTCTCGGGATCGAATTCGCCCATCCACGACGCGTAAACCGGGAAGCTGTTATCGGTCGGCCAGAGCGCCCGCCCCGAGTCGTAGCGGACGCGGAAGCCGAAGTCGGTCTCGATGAACGGGATGGTGTAGCTACCGGCCAGCTTGGCCATCCACTCGGGGGTCATCAGGGCCGGCCCGCTGAGGTTATTCTGGAAGTGGTTGGGAGAGGTGCCGAAAGGGGTATCCATGGTCAGCGGCCCATCGATGTACCAGTACTGGTTGACCGTTCGCGGGTAAAAGCCGTCGGTGTTGGTGTAATTGATGGCGAAGTTGCCCTGCCAGCGGTTCGAAAAACGCTTGGTGAGCACCAGCTGCACGCCCTGGTAGGTGCGGCTCACGTCCTGGCCTTCCCAGGAGTTGAGGTTGCGCGCCCGCCAGCCGCGGGTCGCGTCATTCGACGGATAGCCGGCGTCGTCGCCGTTGATAACTCCGTCGCCGTTGAAATCGTTGATGGTCACCGTCCACGCCGGGGTCTGATACCCGGTCCAGGTGGTGTAGGGCAACGTGTGCCAATCGAAGTACTCCCCGGTCGCGAGGTCGTAGGCATCGAGGATGATGAAGTTCTGGGTCTTCTTGTAGATGTAGCTGAGTTCGATGGCGAGGTCCCTGCCGAGCTGGCGCTGGAGCGAGATGTTGAACTGGTCGGTGTAGGGGTTGTCGGTGCCATCCTCGACCTCGAGGCGGAAGGACGCCGGGCTGACCTCGTGAGACATGAGCACCGACGGCTCCATGCCGCTGAGCTGCCGTGTGGCCCAAATGACCTCGTCAACATCGATCCAGTTGTTGCCGTTGTGGTCCACTTCATCGTATGGGAACCAGTAGAACCACGTGTCGACGATCTGCTCCCCCATGTCCGGCCCAAGGCGGCGTAGGGCCTCGATACTGAGCGGCGCCTGGTAGCGGCCGTAGTGCCCGCGCAGGACCGTCTTGCCGTCACCTGTAAGGGTCCAGGCGAAGCCAATCCGCGGCGACCAGTTTTTGAAGTCGTAGACGTCGTAGCCTTCGGTGTCACGAATCAAGGTCGGGTTGTCGACATCGCTCGGATCGTTGAAGAGCTCGTAGACCTTGCCCGGGCCGTAGTTGGCCTGCATACGGTCGTAGCGGACGCCGAGGTTAAGGGTCAGCCGATCCGACACCACCCACTGGTCGTCAACGAATGCAGCCTGGTTGTCCGCCTCGCGCACATTGAGCCACGGGTTGCGAACGGTCTCGCGCATGTACATCGGAAAGGTGTCGAGAGGCGACCATTGCCAGGTCGCGTCGCCGGACCACCAGCCGTTGTTGAAGTACTCGACGCTGCGGCCTCCCCACCCCGAGTAGGGGTAGGCCATCCTCGAATATCCTTGGAAATAACCGCCGTACCAGTCACCGTTGGCGGTAGTGTACTGGACACCGAACTTGAGCTCGTGTTGTCCCGCCCAGTCGTCGGCGTAGTGGGTGAAGTCGGCCTGGAAGGTATCGCGCCGGGACTGCTGTGCCTCGACGTAGGGGAAATCGCCATCGACACCGAGGCCACCAACGGGCGTCCACTTCCACCAGTTGATAGCGCCTGGATAGCCGTATTCGACCGGGATGGTCGGGTGCTGCTCAGTGTCGAAGCCGAGGTACTTGAAGCCGAACAGGTCGCGGTCCGACGCCACCCACTGGTACTCGAACTGCGCGGTGGTGTTGTCGGTACCGGAGTAGTAGACCATGCTCGGATCGAACGGGCCCCAGGTCACGTTCTTCTCGAAGCTGTCCTCGACGTGGAGGCCGAGCCAGAGACGGTGGTCGGTGCCGATCTGTCCGGTCAGCTTGAGATCGTAGAGGTCGAAGTCGCCGAGAACCGGCAGGGCGCGGAGGGCCTCGTTGTACTCCGTGTCTCGATGGTCGTAACCGGCGTAGAACCACAGTTTGTCCTTGACAATCGGGCCGCCTAAGGTGGCCGCCACCTCCCAGTCATCAGGATAGGAGACGAGCTCACCGCGGGTGGGGCTGTACCACAGCCAGTCTTCGCTAAAGCTGGTGGTCATGTTGTCGGCGGCATCACCGATCTGCCCGTAATAGGCTGCGGAGCCGTGGAACTCATTGCCGCCCGATTTGGTCAGCACGTCGACTGCAGCGCCGGAGAAGGAGCCGTACTCCGCCTGCGAGCCGAGCGACAGGACCTTGACCTCCTGCACGGTGTCGTAGTTCACCTTCACCAGCGAACCCCACGAGGCGCCGCGCGGATTGGTGGTGTTGACGCCGTTGACCAGGAAGATGTTCTCGTTGGCCGCCGAGCCGTAGGCGGAGGCACTCGGCAGCCATGATTCGTCGGCGCCGACGCTGGACATGCCGGGCGCGGTCAGGGCGAGGTCGTAGAAGGATTCACGCGAGGTCGGGATCACCTCGAGCATGTCGGAGCCAAAGCTCGTGCTGATGGTCGACGACTTGGTGTCGACGATCGGCATTTCGGAGGTGACGAGGATCTCGCCGGACGTCGGTGCGATCTCCAGAGCGAAGTCCAACGCCACCGAGGATCCCGCTTTGATGACGAAGTCTTCGTACTGGGCGGTGTTGAATCCCGAGAGGCTGGCGGTCGCGGTGTAGGTTCCCGGCGGCACCCTGAGGAAGACGAAATGCCCCGTGTTGTCCGCCACCGTCGCCCAACTGCCGCTCACCAAGGCTGGGCCCTCGAGCACGACAGCGGTGCCCGCGCCGGGCGCTCCGTCCGGCAGTATCACGTTGCCCGTCACCGTGCCGTAATTGACCGACTGTGACCACGCCGGGCTGGCGCCGATCATGAGTACGAGGCCCAGGACAAATATCCCGGACCGGCAAAAAACTCTACACATCATGTCCTCCCTTCCTCTGCAAATTGATTCAGTCCGTCAATAAGAAAACGAGAAAGCCGGGATCGTGAGATCCCGGCGACCTTGGGCTGAACATTGAGGCGCAAACACGGATGGTGGGACACACCGAACCCCGCATTGTCGTAGCCTAGAACAATTGTGGGCTTTGGTTCCACTTTCGTATTCGATTCGGAAAGACGCGAAAAAGTCGAATCGGATTTCGAAGATTCGTCGAAATTCGTCCGATTGATACGCCTTGGCGGGGTGGATATCCGGAAATTTCGTGTAAACAAACGGGATAAGTGCCGTACCGGGGGTCTTTCGAATAGCCTGCTGGTCGCACAATCACCAGCCGGGCCCTTCAGCTCGCGCGTCGAACCACGAGACGGACATTCGCGGTGCACCATCTCTCCCCCCCAGGAAGCTGCCCCGCACAGTATACTTCGACAGGCAGTCATTTGCGCCGCTACAACGATTCAGACTCCTTCGCATTTTCCGGAGGTCGCCATGAGTTTGCGGGACGAGATCTTCGAGCAACCCGAAGCGATCCACCGTCTGCTCGAGATGCAGGACGACACCGTGCGCGAAATCGCCGCGAAGATCCGTGAGAGAAACCCTACATTTGTCTATCTCGCCGCTCGCGGCACGTCGGACAACTCCGGTATCTATGCGAAATACCTCTGGGGCATTGTCAACCACATCCCGGTCGCACTGGCTGCGCCATCGATGTTCAGCGTTTTCAAATGCCCGCCACAGATCGGCGACTCGCTGGTGGTCGGCATCTCCCAGTCCGGCCAGAGTCCCGACATCATCAGCGTTGTCGAAGAGGGTCGGCGACAGGGTGCGCTGACCCTCGCTATCACCAATGACAGCGATTCGCCCCTCTCTGCGGCCGCCGAGCTGGTCATCGACACCGTTGCAGGACCCGAGACGGCCATCGCAGCTACAAAGACTTACACCACGCAGCTCACGGCCATCGCCATGCTCTCGGTCGCCCTGACAGGCGATGCCGAACAGCGCGGGTGGCTCGGGCGGCTACCCTCGCTGATCCAGGACACGCTTCGGCTCGACGAGATGATCAAGGACTCGTCCGACAGATACCGTTATATGAACCAGTGCGTTGTCCTCGGCCGGGGCTACAACTACGCCACCGCCCACGAGTGGGCGCTCAAGCTCAAGGAGCTCGCCTACGTGGTCGCCGAACCCTACTCCTCGGCTGACTTTCAGCACGGACCGGTGGCTCTCGCCCGCCAGGGATTTCCGGTCTTCGCGGTGGTTCCTGGAGGACCGATCGACCAGGAGATCATCAAGCTCCTCACCGAGCTCGTGCAGGAGGAAAGGGTCGAGCTGCTCGCCATCTCTTCCGAAGGCTCGGCCCTGGCCCTTGCCAACACGCCTGTCCAACTCCCCGAGCGGCTCCCCGAGTGGATCACGCCGATTCCCGCCATCGTTCCGGCGCAGCTGTTCTGCTATCACTTGACGAGGGCCAAGGGCTACAACACCGAGGGTCCCAGAGGTCTGTCCAAGGTCACCTTGACGTGGTAACTCGAAGACAAACGTTCAAACGTCTGAACGTTCAACGTTGAACGTTGGGAGGGGGAACGATGCGGCCACGAAAAAGCCGACCGCTCGCACGAGTATTTATCACGTCAACGGTGGTTTCGGCGGTCCTCATATCGGGCCCGCTGGTCGCTGCGAACGACGCCGATTCCGATTCCACCCTCCCCGTCCGCGGCTTCGCCATCGGTGTGCCGTCGCCCGAGAGGGTTGATGACTTCGTCGCCTTCATCGAAAACGAACTGGTCCAGAACAACCTCAACACGCTCGTCCTGAGGGTGGACTTCAAGTACCGATACAAATCACACCCCGAGCTGCGCGACGAGGATGCCCTCGGCAAATCCGACGTCCGCAAGATCATCAAGGCGTGTCGCCGGGGCGGCATCCGCCTCATACCACAGATCAACCTGCTCGGCCACCAATCGTGGCAGACCGAGCTCGGAAAGCTCCTCGAGGTGTATCCGGAGTTCGACGAGACGCCCTGGATCGAGCTGCCTCAGACCTATCAATGGCCTAACGCCGACGGGCTCTACTGCAAGAGCTACTGCCCTCTGCACCCCGGTGTGCACGAGGTGGTCTTCGCCCTGGTCGACGAGCTGGTGAAGGTCTTCCAATCGGACGCCTTCCACGCCGGTCTGGACGAGGTCTTCTACATCGGCATGGATCGCTGCCCCCGCTGCGGCGGCCGCGACCGGGCGGAGCTCTTCGCCGGCGAGGTGACACGCATTCGAAATCACCTCGCCCGGTCCAACGTGCAGTTATGGATGTGGGGTGACCGCTTGATCGATGGCAAGACGACCGGCATCGGTGAGTGGGAAGCGAGCATGAACTCGACCCACCGCGCGATCGATCTCATGCCCAAGGACGTGGTGATCAACGACTGGCACTACGAACGCCCCGACCCGACGGCTCCCTACTTCGCCGCCAAGGGGTTTACAGTCGTCACCTGCCCCTGGAGGCTCGGCGACGTCGCAGCGATCCAGATCGAGGACATGGTGCGCTGGCGCCAAGGCTCGACCCCCGAAATGCGGAGCCGATTCGCGGGTGTCGTGCAGACGATCTGGTCGTCAGCGGACGACTTTCTCGATCAATACTTCGGCCGCGTACCCGTCGTCGATGACGAGTTCGGCGGCGATCCGGTCGCATGTGCGCGAACGGTCTTTGAGGAGTTCAATAAGCTCGCTCGCTGAGCGCAGTTCGACGACAGATTTCGACACCTCAATCATCCGAAACGTTCGTGACCCGACCTAGCCCGGTCTTCTCAACAGGTGTCTACTGCGGACGGCGAATGGCAGCAATCTGTCGTGCTTTTCGCGGATCGTGCTCCTCACCGTAGTACGACTGCGCCTGCGTCGCCCGATCCGCGAAAAACCCAACATCTCATTACCCTTCGCCGCCCTCGTCACGAAACCCGGTGAGAAGATCGGGCCAGCTGAAATCGATCTCCCAGAATATTCGGACGTCGGTCGGTGTTTCTTCACATCGATACACCACGATTCGAGAGAGGCGACCATGCGACCGACGGCAGAGGCCAGAACCACAGAATCCGTGCAGATCATCCAAGGCGGACGAACCCGGGATGATTTCGAATCGGAACGCATCGAGGTGCGGCAAAACCTCCTCCGCAACCTGCCCCGGGTCGATTCGAAGTATTTCTACGACGATGCCGGATCGCACCTCTTCGAGCAGATCACGCGGCTTCCCGAGTACTACCAGACCCGGACCGAGGAGGCCCTGCTGGCCGAGATCGCCGATAAGATCGCGAGGTCGACCGGCGCCCGCGAGCTGATCGAGCTGGGCTCCGGAGCCGGGCGCAAGATTCGACTCCTCCTTGACGCCATGCAACGGAGAGACCGACTCGACCGGTGCGTGCTGCTCGACATCAACGAGACCTTCCTCAGGACCTCTGCGTCGGCGCTGGCCGATGCATATCCGGCGGCAGAGGTGACCGGGATAGTCGGCGATTTCCTTCGCGACCTGCCATTGGTCGGCAGCGGCAGCCGGCGCCTCTTCATCTTCCTCGCCAGCACGATCGGCAATCTGTATCCGCGCCAGCTCACCTCCTTCCTGAAGACCGTCCGCGCGGTTCTGGGGCCGGAGGACGCTTTTCTGGTCGGCCTCGATTTGGTCAAGGACACCGCCCGGCTGGAAGCGGCCTACAACGACAGCGCCGGCGTCACCGCCGAGTTCAACCTCAACGCCCTCAGAGTCCTCAACCGGCGATTCGCCACTGGGTTCGAGATCGACGCCTTCGAGCACGTCGCGTTCTACGACCGCGAGCGGGAGCGGATCGAGATGCGGGTTCGTGCCCTGCGGCCGACTCGGGTTTCGCTCGGCGATGCGCGTGAGCTTCATCTGGCGAGGAGAGAGGAGATCCGGACCGAGATCAGCCGGAAGTTCACGTTGGAGTCCTTTTCGCGGGAGCTAGCCGGCACCGGTCTCGAACTTTCCGCCTGGTTCACCGACCCGGAAGCCCTCTTTGCCTCGGCCCTCGTCGTGCCCGCCGCCCAAGAAGGCCCGCGATGAGCGACTCGCTGCAAGAACGGCTGTCCTCGTGTTGGTCGCGCTCCGACGAGATCTTCGATCTGCTCGAGGATGGCGCGATCTACGAACAACCGATCGGACTCCGGCACCCCCTGATCTTCTACCTCGGTCATCTGCCCGCATTCGCCTGGAACCAGGTCTGTAGGGGCTTGCTTGACATGCCGTCCTTCCGCCCCGGTTTCGATTCGGTCTTCGAACGCGGCATCGACCCGATGGGCGTCGACCATTTCGACTCGCCGGTCGAATGGCCCCCGGTCGAAGACATCATCGAGTATCGAGACCGGGTGCGCAGTGCCCTGATCGACTCAATCGAGCCCGTAGCCGACCGCGCCGAAAGCAATCTGTTGGCCGACAGGGGCAGAATCTTCGAGGTGGCGATCGAGCACGAGCTCATGCATCAGGAGACCCTGCAGTACCTCTTCCAACAGCTGCCACTGAAGCTGAAACGGCGCCCGGCCGACATGCCGTCCTATCGATTCGATGGCGCGGCCAGAGCCGGCAGAATCGAGATCGGTGGCGGAACTGTCGTTCTCGGCGCCGATTTCGACAGCGTCCCGTTCGGCTGGGACAACGAGTTCCCCGCACACCAGACGATGGTGGAGGACTTCTCGATCGACCGCACTCCGGTGCGCAACGCCGAGTTCCTCGAGTTCCTGATGGACGGAGGCTACGAGCGGCCGGCGCTGTGGCGGGAGGACGACTGGCAATGGCGGCAGCGCGTCGGTCTCGAGCACCCGGTGTTCTGGTCAATGATCGATGGGAACTGGACCTACCTCACCATGTTCGACGCCGTGCCGCTCGAAAAGGCCGGCGACTGGCCGGTCTTCGTCAGCCACGCTGAGGCGACTGCCTTCTGCCGTTGGCGGGGCGGGCGACTACCGACCGAGCCCGAGTTCCACCGCGCCGCCTACACCACCCCGGACGGAGGGACCCGACGATTCCCCTGGGGTGAGGAGGCGCCGCGCGCCGGTCACGGAAACTTCGATTTCCGCCACTGGGCCCCCACCCCGGTCGGCTGTTTTTCGGACGGCGATTCGGCCTGGGGGGTCGCCGACCTGGTGGGCAACGGGTGGGAGTGGACCGACTCGGTATTCGAGCCCTTCCCCGGCTTCA
>JAJDNM010000110.1 GCA_022340665.1 Acidobacteriota bacterium
TCAACGGGCGATCGGCACCTCCTTACGGCCGATCCGGCGGTAGAGATGGTCGTCAAAATAGGAGAAACGGGCGGTTTCCCCGCCGGTCGTGAGGGTGAGTCGAAGTTTCTCGCCGCACGAGGGCACGCGGATCCTCTCTCCGGGCTCCCAACGCGCGAGGCGCTTGTCGTCACACGGGCGGGTTGTTCCCTCACTCTCCACGACTTCGACAACCAGGCGAGCGTCCTTCCAGACCTTGTCGTTCGCGTTGACGACCTCGAGCCACCCGTCTTCGGGTGAGCTGACCTCGATAGTCATTTCCATCGAGTCGCAGGCGACGAGCCCGATGATAAAGAACAATCCGAGGGAAAGACGCACAACCAGTCGCATCATCTTGCTCCGTTCGCCCTAGAACACCGCTGTCTGGACCTCTGCGACACAACCCGGGCTTCTTCAACATTCTAGCCCGCATGCTCCAGGACGCGTTCGAGAGTGATGATTCGAGACTCTTCTGGAGACTCAGCAGACGGAATCAGCGGCCGAGGGTATGACGTTTCGTGACCACCCGTGCTAGGGTATGCGGACACGAAAAGATGAATTGTGAGATTTTGCCTGAGCGCGAGAATCATCGGAGGTCAAGATGAAGAGAAATGTGGTGTTCGTGGTCGGAGCGGCGCTGCTGTTGGGCGTGAGTGGGGCCTGGGCGCAGCAGGAAATCATCGCCGACGTGGTGAAAGCCTGCGAGCCGGAGATCAAGGCCTACTGTAGCCAGGTGACCCCGGGTGAGGGCCGGCTGCTGGCCTGCTTCTACGCGCACGAGGACAAGCTGTCCTCACAATGCCAGTGGGCTCTGTATCTGGGCGCCGCGCAGCTCGAGGAGTTCGCCGCCGCGGTGACCCACCTGGCGGTCGAGTGTCGCGACGATCTTCTGAAGCACTGCGGTGAAGTCCGTCTCGGTGAGGGCCGCGTCGGCACCTGCCTGCTCGAGCACAAGGCCGAGGTCACCGACGCCTGCCGGCAGGCGATCGACGATGTCGGCCTCGAGGTCGTCGAGAATTAGCCCCCGCGAATCGGAATACGACACAACGCCGAACCGGATCGTCGCGACCGGTCTCGCGTCGTCGTCGGTCGCAGAGTGCGCCTGCCGAGCGAATTCGTGCTCCTGAGGGGCAATGCGCCATGCGTTCACTTCGAGACCTGAAGAGCCGGTTGGATGCCCTTCCGAGGGAACGGCTGATCCAGGCGCCGACGCCCCTCCAGCGGATTGCCCGGCCCTCGGAGTTTCCAAAAGGTGCCGATCTTCAGATCAAGCGTGACGACCTCACGGGACTGGCCTTCGGGGGCAACAAGGGACGCAAGCTCGAGTACATCGTGGCGGATGCCCTGGCGCATGGAGCCGACACCTTGGTCACCTGGGGCGGCGTCCAGTCCAATTGGTGTCTGCAGACCGCAGCCGCAGCCGCCCGGGTGGGCATGCGGGCGGTGGTCGTTCTGCTCGAGAAATCCGGGATGTCCGCCGATGACGACGGCAATGTGCTGCTCGACCACCTCTGTGGTGCGGAGGTCCAGGTAGTAGAGATCGGCCCTGATCGCGGCATGCTGCGGCTCGAACAGGTTGCCGATCTGGTCGAGCCGGTCGTCGAGGATGAGAGAGCGGCCGGCAGGAAGCCCTATCTGGCGCCGATCGGCGGTTCGTTTGCCGAGGGATCGATGGAGGCGCCGTTGGGTGCGGCGGGTTACGCCGGCGCGTTGGTAGAGCTCCTGGAACAGGCCGCCTCGCTCGACCTGAGGGTCGACACCGTGGTGCACGCCAGTGGTTCGGCGGGCACCCAGGCGGGTCTGGTCGTAGCCGCAAAGATTGCTGCGCCGCACGTCAGGATCGTCGGCATCAGCGTCGTGTCCGACGCCGAAACCCTGCGCGGGCAGGTGAGGTCCATTGCCGCACAACTCCTCGAATTGCTCGACATCGATGCCGAGATCGGGGACAACGATGTGATTGCCTTCGACGACTACCTCGAACCGGGGTATGGCGTATTGACGCCGCAGATCAGCCGCGCGATCGCCGCTCTTGCCCGATCCGAGGGAATCGTGCTCGACCCCGTCTACACCGGCAAGGCATGGCTGGGCATGATGGATCTGATGGAGTCCGGCTTCATCAAAACTGACGAGAGCGTGATCTTCATCCACACCGGAGGGACCGCCGCCCTCTTTCCCTACCGCTCGGGGATCATGCTCGATCTTGCCGAATGATCAGTGAGCCTCCGAGACCACCAACTCGATCCCGGTTCCTTCACACCAGGCCCGGAGTCGGTCGAAGTGGCGGCCGAAGATCAGCACCAGGTGGTTGCCGAGCGGTGCGCGCAGAAGATCGGTCACCGCACCGCCGCGATCGAGCCGGATCTCAACCTGGGTGCGACAGAGGTTCTCGGCGTCGCCCGCGCGCAAGATCTCACCCTCTGCGAGCCACAGCCGCTCCAGCTTCCGTCCGCCGATGCGAAACACCGTGACCGGACCGGTGGGCAGTGTTCCCTGAATACCTACGCCCAAACCGGACTCAAAATGGGAGCGCAATCGGTAGTCTTCCACAAGGCTGCGCGGCACGGTGCAGTGAGCCAGACAGAGCCTGTTGCCGGCCGGGTCGAGCTGGGCCGGATTGGCCATCCACGGCGTGACGCCGAGCAGCTTTTGCGCCCATAGGAGACCGACGGTGCTGACCAGATCACCCTCGCACCCGGCGATGACGCCCGCGTCGGTGAGCTGTGCGAGCGCGAAGCAACCGGTTGTCCGTAGCTGCTCGACGAAGTCGAAGCAGCGGACCGTGAGCGCGTCAAGGCGATGGTCTTCGACGATTCTTGCCAGCGCACGATAGACGCGGGCAACGTCTTGTAGCTCGGATATCGTGGGCTCGCACACTTCGCTTGCGGACGACACGAGCTCGTCGACGTGCGAAACAGCATCGTCTGTTGAAACTCCTTCGACCTCACTCACGACGTCGTCCATCTCGATCTTCACGACCGTCGGTCCCCAGGTCTCCCTGACGGTCTCTGCGTCGGGCATGCTGGCGACGAGCCAGTCCGACGGTATGCCCACGAGCCCGACACGCGCCTTGCGCAGCGCCCGCCGGACACTCAGGTCGTGGAGAGCGTCGGCCAACTCGTCGAGACCGTCCTGGTCGTCGGGCCTGCTGAGGTAGAAGATGCGGCCCGTATTGCCGTCCTGCTGCAGCCGTGCCAGCACCTCGAGGGCGGCCGGCAGCGAGTTGTTGCGCGGGTGCGCGATCAACAGCAGAGGCTCGTCGGGCGCTGCCCTTCGTCGCTCCGTCCACGCATTCAGGATGACCTTCTCGGATCCGCCGGTTGCGACCAGGAACACGAGCGGGCGGGGATCGGCGGGAGGGGCAATGTCATCAACGCGTGTGGCGCCGAGCGTCTCGAGCGCCTCGAGGTAGTCGCCGATGATGGCGTGAAGCTGCTGTTCTCCGAGGAGCGTGCCTGCGTGAACAGGCATGATGTCGAATTTCCGGACCATGGGGACCCCCCGCACCGAAGATGGTACCGGAAGCGGTGAGGTCTCGTGATTCGCAGCGGGGTGCTCGATGGCGTCCCGTGATAGGCTCCGGGCCTCGAAACCGGTTCGGTTTTGGATTCGAGCATTGAACGAGAAGAACTGCCAGCACTGCGCACGATTCGTCGATGACCCCGCCGTCATCGAACGCGAGTTCCCCGGGATCAAGATCCTGGGATCGATGTACGCTTCGGTTCGCGGCTCGGCCGGGATCTGCCGAGAGTTCGACCGCTTCATGGATCCGATTCCGGCCGCAGACTGCAAGGCTTTCGTGATGCGGGAGGAATTCCTCCCTATGCCTTGATCCGCTCCATCTTCGGGTCGTACATGGGCCGGATCGAAGCCTCAGCCGGGTACCTCGTGCCGGCGATATCGACCTCCCATTCGCCCTCCTGGACATAAGCCTTGTTGATTGGTTCGCCGGCCTCGATCATGGCCAGACCCACGGCGCCACCGAGCGTGTGTCCGTAGCTCGCCGCACGGATGTAGCCGACCGCCTGGTTGTTTCGATGGACGACCTCGGCGTGGTAGAGGAGCGGCTCCGGATCCTTGACTAGAATCTGGAGCAGGCGCCGGGGCAGCGCGGGGCCCTGCGCCTTTCTCTCGACGCAGTAGGCCTTACCGATGAAGTCCAACTTGTCGAGGTCGACCACGAATCCGAGCCCTGCCTCGTAGGCGTCATCGGTGTTGTCGATGTCGTGACCGTAGTCGCGGTAGCCCTTCTCCATGCGCAGGCTGCCGAGGGCCCTGAGGCCGGCGTGGCGCAGACCGAGGTTCTTGCCCGCCTCGACCACGCGCTGGTAGACGTGGACGGCCTGCTCGGCGGGGATGTTGAGCTCGTAGCCGAGCTCGCCGACGTAGGTGATGCGGTTGCAGCGCAGGCGCGCATATCCGATATCGATCTCACGCGACGTGCGGAAGGGGAAGGCCTCGTTGGACAGGTCCGCCGAGGTGATCGACTGCAGGAGCTCGCGCGA
>JAJDNM010000111.1 GCA_022340665.1 Acidobacteriota bacterium
CGGGTTCCGGTGGAGCTTTCGAGGCTGGGCGAGGCAGGAGAATTCGTGGCATTGCCGAGGGGACAAATCGATATCGCGGGAATTCTCCCAGTGCCGCCTGAAGAGTGTCGTTTGACCGACCTCGCTCCGGTGCTCGCCGAGCGCTGGCGCCTCGCTGACTGGCAGACGCCGTCCCAGCTGCTGCTGGTCGACGGTGACGGTGCGGAGGTATCGAGATGGGGCGATCTGGCGCCGGCCGGTCTCGATGTTCGACCCCTCCGACTGTGGATGCTTGACCCACCGGGGTCATATTCTCTCGAACTCTCAATTGCGACCGCTCCCTGGAGCCACCTCGGAGATTGGCGCACAGGATTGCCAATCGAAAGCGCTCGTGGGGGAGAAGTCTGGTACACCGTCCTGACTCGGACCGGAGAGGTGGCGGCGAGCCTCCATCCGGAGATCGAAGGTCTCGATCCGGAGACGGCGGGTGCGCTATTCCACGCGGGTGGCGGTTGGGCGCGTGTAGAGATCGGTGATGCTCGTCGGCTCGCGAGGATCGAGCGACGCGATCAGTGGTTGGTGGTTGCCGTCGCCAACCACCCTTCTGCCTCGACCTGGGTGGTTCGCGCCGCTATCGCGATGCTGTGGGCCCTCCTGGGATTTGCGTTGGCCGTTCCGCCGACTCTCGGCCGCCAACACCTCTCGACCTTTGGTGGAAGATTGCAGCTTCTGGTGGCCGGGGGGGTGGTTCTGCCGCTGGCCATCCTGACCTTGTTCCTGCATCAGCGCATCGCCGATCAGGAGATCCAGCTCGAGCAGACCCGCGGCCTCGATGCGTTGCAGGCTGCGCGTTACACGGCAGTGCATCTTGGCGGTGGTTTCGCGGTAGATGACGAGCTTGCTCGGTGGTTGGCGGAGGGCTGGGGTGGAGAGGTCTGTCTGTGGGACGGGGTTGAGCCCATCGCTGTGTCACGGCCTGATCTGATGGTGACGGATGTGTTGCCCGAGCTTCCGCTGGCTGCGGCCTACCCACCGTTCCTACTCGGCAGAGACGATCCGGTGATCACCAACTGGCGCGAGCTCCTGGTGGCTGCCGGACCGGTCGATCTTCAGGGCAATCGACTCCTCCTGCATCTCTATCGCTTTGACCCGATGCTGTCGGGCGCCGATCTCGGGGCGGTAGACTGGCTCCTGACCGGAGCGGCCTTGTCCGCGCTTCTCGCTCTGCTCCTGACATCCAGGGTCGAAGAGAGATTGAGCACGTCGCTGCGCGAGCTCGTTGCGTTAGCTCGCAACCTGCTTGATGGAGAGCCGGTGGAGCAGCTGCGCCGCCCGCGCGAGACGGATCTTGCCGAGGTGCTCGATGCCGTGGCGACGATGAACGAGGAGGTGCAGCAGCGGGAGCTCAGCTTACGGCACCAAGAAGAGTTGCTACGTATCACCCTGAAAACTCTCGAGCCCGCGGTGGTCGTTCTCGAGCCTGATGGAACCGAACGTTTCGCCAACCCCAGTGCGCATCGGTTCCAGGAGGAGTATGGTGACCTCTTTCTCGAACAGCTCCGGTCCGTGGTCGAGGACGCGAGCATCGGCGGATCGGCTGCGAAGACGGTTCAGCCAATCCCCGGGCGCGAGGTGACATGGCGTATCGGCGTGGCCGGAGTGCCGTTTCCGGATGGAGACCGGGGTCTTGTCGCGGTTGTTGATGACGTGACGGATCTCGTTCGGGCAGATCGCCTGCGACAGCTCAACCAGATGGCTCGGATTGTCGCCCACGAGGTCAAAAACCCGTTGACGCCGATCCGCCTCTGGATCCAGGAGTTGGAGGCCGCGAAGAAGAAAGGGGATCCCGAGTTGCCGGTGTTGCTTGAAGATGCCTGCCGGGAAATAGCGGACCAGGTCAACAGGTTGCGGGATACGGCCAGCTCATTCTCGAATCTGGTCGCTCTCGAACGATGGGAGCATGAGCCGGTGGATCTGGCAGCACTCGTGGAGGAGTTGCCGACCGGTGGAGAAGTCCTCGAACGCCGGGGGATCGAAGTCGAATACCAGGTCGAATCGAAACCGGCACTGGTCACAGGAGACAGGCAGTGGCTTCGCCGAGCACTCGCGAATCTGCTGCAAAACAGCCTCGACGCATTGGGAGATTCACCGGGTAAGGTGATGCTGCGCCTGCGAGCAGTGAAAGACCGTGTGATCTTCGAAATCGAAGACACAGGCGGAGGGGTGCCTGAAGAGCGGTTGCCGGATCTGTTTTCGCCCCATTTTTCTTCGACGACGTCCGGCAGTGGACTCGGGTTGGCTTTGGTTCAACAGGTTGCGGTCCGGTGCCACGGTGGTGTTTCTGCTGCGCGCGGAGACCGGGGTTTGATTGTGCGACTCGAGTTCCCTATGGCGTCCAGCACGGTTGCAGAGGTAGAACCTGCCAACGAGGCAGAAGGACCGTCTCGATCAGGCGGCGGGTAGAATATTAGCTATGAGAAATGTGCTGGTGGCCGCAGTGGTGGCGGCTCTGTGTTTCGCGTGTAACGGTGCCGACCAGTCGTATCTCGAGGTTCCACCGACCCCGCGGCGAGCGGCTGTGTGGGTTGACGAGAATGGATTGGACGCGGCGACTTCCGAGAGGATGCGCGCCGCCGGAGTGGATGAGATCGTGGTGCGGATAGGCGGCCTGAATCTGGCTGGCCAAGCTCCGGTGCTGCGGTTCACACCGACGGCACACGTCGAAGGCGGAATTCCCGTGGGAATCGTCCTAGAAGTCGAGGGAGCGCGACCCGGGCTCGGGGAGACGGCCGCCGAGGCGGTCTGGAGAGCACTCGACAACGAGCTCAGAGGAAAGACTCCGGCAGAGATCATTCTCGATACCCCCCGCCTGTCAGAGGGTTTTGACCAGTTCGCTGAATCGCTGACGGAGGTTTCCGGGGTTTCGGTCGTGCCGTTGCTGAGCTTCGAACAGCTCCAGGAAGAGGATGGTCTGCGCCTGGCTTCGGTCGCCCGGACCGTCGTCATTCCGGCGTTCGGTTCGGATGGTGCCGATCTGCGTGGGATCGGCGACCTCGACCCGCTTCCGCTCTCTGAAAAGCTCGAACCCCTGGTTGGTGTCGACGTAAGGGTGCGCCTCGCGGTGGTGTTGTCACCCAGAACCGATCCTGCAATTGAAGGGCCCGGTGATGATCTCGATCCCCTCACCGAAGTCGCCACCGTGTCGACGGCGTCGATCCTCGATCGTACCTTCACATTCGACCGTGCACTGACCTGGAGCGGACGGAGCTGGAAGCCCGGGGACACACTGGCTCTGAGATGGGTGGATGCCGCCAAGCTGCAAGCTGCGTTGAAGGAGATTCACCGTCTGGCGATGCCCGAGGTTGCTGGGTGGGACCTGGTCTCTCTTCCCCCGGAGGAAAGGAGCTTGGGGCTGGGTCGGGACACTCTGCTGCGCTACCTGGAGGGAGAAGGTCCGGAGCCGTCGATTGAAATCAGAGCGGAGCGCGATGGACGGAATCTCCGTGTTTTTCTCGCCAACACAGGGCCCTTCGTGACCGCGGTGACCAATCATGGGAACTGGGTACAGGTTTCGGTGGAAGATGGGTGGATCCAGGCCCGCGATTCAGGGTCATTCGACGGACTGAGGCTCGGGAATTCAGTCAACGGTGAGTGGCGCGAGAGCGATCTCGACCGATTCAACGCGGTTCGGTTCACAGAGGTCTATCTCGGTCCGGGCGAACATCTGGACAGCGGTTCGGTGCGGTTGCCCTCAACCAGAACACGTGCGTTGATCGGTTGGCATCTCACGTTGTCGGACGGCTCATCAGTGAGCGGCAGACTCGTTCGCTAGTGGGTTCACGATTCTCGGTGCGGATTCCGGCGCAAGCCGTGCAGTGGGATCCGTCCGGTAGCTGAGATTACGCCCTCTTTTCGAGCGCGAAGGCGCGAATGGGACGGCCGTCCGCGAGGTACTTCTGCTCGAAGCCGGTCACCGGCAAATCGGCGAAACTCTCTGCGGGATCGAGAATTGAGAAGCCGGTTGCCGCATCGAGTGTCTCCGCGATCACCCCGGAGTACGCTTCGTGATCGGACTTGACGAAAAGGCGGCCGCCAGGCACGAGAGCTCTGCGCATCTCGACCAGGTTCGCCGGCGTGAAAAACCGCCGTTTGTGGTGGCGTTTCTTCGGCCACGGATCCGGAAACAGCACGAAGAAGGAATCCACCGAATCCTCCGGCAGGAGCCGGTACAGCAGATCCTCACCGGTGGTGCGAATGAGCCGGACATTCTCAAGCCCTCGCCGGGAAGCCCGATCGCAGCACAACCGGTAGTACTTGGCCGACCTTTCTACCGCCAGCACGTTGCGCTCCGGGTGCGCAGACGCCCACTCGTTGAGGAACTTCCCCTTGCCCGAACCGATCTCGACATCGGTGGGAGCCGAGCGTCCGAAAATGTCGGGCCAGACGAGGGGGATTGTGACCTGATCGAGGTCGACGGCGATCATCCGTCCTCGAGCCCAGTGTGCTTCAAACCGATGCCGAGTTCGTCGGCGAACTCTTTCACGCGCTCGTCGCGGTAGAACTCGCCAAAGTGGACAACTCGAATTCCGGCGTTCACGATCAGTTTGAAACAACTGAAGCAGGGCGACGCAGTGACGTAGATGTGCGCGTCTTCGAGACGAATACCGTTTCGTGCCGCCTGGACGATCGCATTCGCCTCGGCGTGCACAGTTCGGACGCAGTGGTCGTCTTCCATCAGGCAACCGACGTCGGTGCAATGTGGTGCGCCACGAATCGATCCGTTGTACCCGGTCGAAAGCACCGTCTTGTCGCGGACGATCACCGCTCCGACTTTTTTTCGCGGGCAGGTCGAGCGGGTCGCCGCCTGCACTGCGAGATTCATGAAATACCGGTCCCAGGAGACTCTATCCCTTTCCATGACAGGGAGTATATCCGACCTACAGGCTCAGATGGCTCGAACCGCTAGTGGATGGGTGGTCAGCCTTCCTCGGACGGCGCTGACGGGTCGCCGGCAGTTCCATCGATCGGCGCCAGAGACCCCTCTGTCACCCAGTGCTCGTAAAGGCGCCGGATTCGGAAGCAGTCGAGCGGGATTTCTCGTTCACAGTCCATCGGCGATACGCCATTGGCGGCCCTGGACCAGACCTCTTTAGCGAGCTTTTTGTCCGCGTCCTCTTTGACATCCGTCGGCTTCTTGCCGGTCGACTTGAAACAAGCGGCGTCGGGTACCAACGCCAACGCGCGGTTGAATTCGTCGTATCGCCGCATGCCCTCGAGGAGCAGCGACATCGTCGCCATCATCGAACCCTGCTTCGGTGAATCGTCCTCTTCGGTAAGTTCTTGATTGACGAATACGAAGCGACCTTCGATCGGCCGCTCGAGCAGTTGGTAGACAGCGGTATCGTCGCTCAGCTCTCCCGCCTTTGCTGTGATCATGGTGCCTTCGGCAAGATGAATCTCAGCCAATTCTTCGCCGGCAACGTCGAGGATCTTCACCGCTCCGGTGACCCCGGCGTCAGAGAGGTTCTGGAGGACACCCGGAAGACCGAAGAGGGTGAGGTCGCCTGAGAGTGTCACCGAATCATCCGTATCAGGATCTTTGCGTGGCTTAGGCGCCGGCTGGCCCATTTTCGCCAGTGCGTCGTTCGCCGCCTGGGCAAACGGCTGGTCGGGGAACTGCCTGATCACGTCGCCCAGGACGGTGTGCACTTCTGGCGAATTACTTCCGGATACGGCTGCTATGAGGTACTCCAGGATCTGCGCCTTTCGCTGGTTTTTGACCGAGACCCCGAGGAACTTCCTGGGCAGCTCTTTCTGGATTGCGTCGAGCAACCGGTTGAGCTGCTCCGGGGTGTTCGACAGGTCGTAATGGCCCAGGGTCACCAACCGCGCGAAGGTGTCTCCGAGCCCCGGTTTGTCCCTGAGGCCGTGGCCCACGACGATCGAGCGGGCTTCGTCGCTCTCGCTCTGGGACAGGAGCTTGATCGCATTGCTGAGCAACCAGCGAATTTCCTTGGCGTCGACGGTGAATTCCGAATCTCCCAGCATGACGTCTTCGATATCGCTGACGCGAGCGGCCAGCGCTGTGTACGCGCGTGGATGATCGAGTTGCACGAGGGTGGCGATGGCCTCTCGCACCAACGGTATGGAGCCGCCGAGATCCGACGCTCTGATCAGCAGGTCGATCTCGTGGTCGACGGTGTCGTCGTCTGTGCGCCGAATCGCCTTCATCAGATACACGAGGACCCGCTCGACGTGCCAGGGGAGACGTGGTTCGCCGTTGAGGGATTCCTCGAGCACTTCCACCGCGACATCCCTCGCCTCATTTCCGTGCGCGCGAAGGAGCTTTGTCAGCTGCAGGCGTTTCTCCCGGTCGGTCTCGTCCTTGAGATCCTCGAGCAACTGCCTGACCCGCAGCTTCGGAAAAAACCTCATGAGCCGGTGGAGCAGGAGCCTCTTGTCCGGGTCGTCCGCGGTCTCTGCCACGAGGTCGAAGTCGAGCTCCGGGAAGCTTCCTCTGGCTACGGTGGTGGCGGTGGTGGCATCGACCTCACCCTGATCGATCATCCTCTCGGCGAGATCGAGCAGCGTGACGGCACGGCCGAGTGAGCCGGAGTTGAACTCCTCGATCGCGACGCTCACCATCTCTCTGAATCGTTTCAGGAGCTCTTCGGAGTCCTCGGAGAGATTGACCACTTTGCGCATCGCGCGGGTTGCGCCGGTCGGGAGTTCCTTTTCGCCGACGTCTTCGTGTGACGGCGGTGCCCAGTCGGGAAGGCCCTCACTCAAATGTTTGAACAGTTCTTCGCCGAGATTCTCGATTCCGATGTCGTTGAGATAGCCGAGTTGAGCCTCGAGCTCCTTCGAACTTCGCGCCTGGGAGGCGAACTGTTCGACCACGTGGCCGAGCACCGCCTTCTGGTTGACCTCTGAGGCCCCGGCCTCTGATGAACCACCGCGAATCGCCACCCGTTGCAGCTGGTCCAGCATCAGGTTGACCCGGTGCAGAGCGAGAGCATCTGCCGCGGAAGCACCTGCTCCTACGGTTGTCGCCGGAACCGCGGCTCCGGCTGTGCCGACGGGACCGCCGGCGGCACCCTGTGGCACTCCACCTTGACCCCCAGGTGTGGCAGTTCCTCCTGTCGGTGCACCTGGCACTCCGACCTGGCCGCCCGCTGCCGCTGTGCCACCGGCGGGGACGACGACGTGTCCGGCAGGGACGGCTACCCCGCCGCCCATCCCGGCTCCGGGACCGCCCTTTTTTTGCAGCACCTCGACCTTGCCGCCCCCCATTCCGGTGCTTCGCTCGAGGAGGTTGAGTTTTTCCTCAAAGCCAAACCGTTGCTCGGCGGGACAAAGCTCGATCAAGAATGGCCTCAATTTATCGAGGAACTGGGCGACCTCTTCTTGAGGGATGAGTTCGAGAATGCCGAGTTGGTGGAGCTTGCTTGCGGCGTGATAGAGAAGGTCCGAAGGCGTCATATTGCTGGCGCCCCTGATCTGGTCTCCGAGCCAGGAGTGGATCTCGTGCGCGGCTACCTGCGCAGGGACCTCGAACAGCTCCGACGCGCTGTCGGCGAAAATCATGGGCGCAATCTCGTCCGACAGGTACCGTTTGAGGATTAACCGTTCCTCCTCGTATCCGGTGACGGCAGGTCCCTCGCTCACCAACGTCCTCCCCAGACTCTTGAGTTCGCGAGCCAAACCCCGTACCCGGGTCTGTCGGGCATACGAAAAGGGCTGGGAAAACCCACGTCCGATCCGTTTTCCGAATGCCGATACGGGATGTCGGGGCTTCAACTCCTCGCTATTCCATACTAGCGCAAATTGGCTTTTGTTTAGGAGTTCACTCTTCAAAGACAAGGGTGAGCGGTTTTCCCAGGAGACCCTGCAATGGCGGTGGGCTGATGGCGATCGCTTCGCCGCGGTCGAGCGCGGCGGCAAGATCGAAATCCTGATAGAGGATGAGATAGGCGGTCCAAAGGTAACTCGCTCGCCAGGCTACCGTACAGTGCAGGAAGATCCGCCCGGGGTTTTCCTCGAGCGCGACGGCGAATTGCTTGACCGCCTCCGCGGTGTAGGGGTGGTCTTCGCCGCCGAGCGGAATGTGGATGTATTTCATGCCCAGGTCGCGAACGATTTCGGCCTCATCAAACGGGACCCGGTCGCGGTCGTCCATCTCGCTAGAAGTGCGCAGATTGACGATTACGGTGACGCCAAGCTCGCGAAGTCGGTGCAACGCGTCCTCGTCCGGCTGGCCGCCGATCAACAATCGGCCGTCCTCGAAGATCCCGCTCCGAACGCCGTTGAAGTCCTCGATTTTTTTCGGGAGACCCGTTGGATCGATTCCCAACGAGTTCACCACCGGATCTTGAGAGAACGAAACACCGAAAGTCGCGGTCAATGCCAGTGCTGCGGTTGCGGCGATCCTTCGGAAGCAATTCACGGCCTATCCCTTTCCGTGTCGCGTTTCTCCTCCGCCGACGAACGGCGGGCTCGAATCGGTCTTGAGCCCATTCTCAAAACGTTTCAAGTAATCCGCGAGCGGTTTTGCGAACGTACGCCAGATTGAAATTGATCTGATTGAAATGAACGACGTGTTCGCATGCAGATCGCCCGTTTACACTGTCACCGGTTGCGGCGTAGGCGCGGGCCTTGAGCAGCCAGACCTGCGGGTTCTGTTGGTTGGCCTGCTCGAACTGTTCCAACGCTTCCGCGAAGTTGCCTTCGGCCAGAGCGATCATTCCTTCGAGTTCGTGCGTGCGCTGGACTTCGAATCGGATATTGTGTTCGGCGACCTGCTGGCGATACTCGCTGGCGAGTTCGGACGCTGTCGCGAGGTCGAATTCGGCGAGCGCAACTCGAGCGAGATCCCACTTCCGGTTTCGTACGGTACCCTCCTTGATCTCGTCAATTGCGTCTGAGCTCTGCATCATTTCGAGCTGCAAATCGTATGTCTCCGCCGCTTCATCGATCCGGCCGGAAAAAAGCAGAATGTTGGCAGTGGTGTTGAGATCGGCCGACATGGCGGTCCGATCATCGGTTTCGGCTGCGATGTCGTATCGCCTGTCGATTTCGATAAGCGCGTTTTCGAAATCACCCTCGTGCAGATAGCTGGCCGCCCTCCATGTGCAGGCTTGGCGGCGCTCTGCGTCGTTGCGAGCGATGTCTTCGATACCTGTGAATGTGGAACGTGCATCTTCGAACAGGCCCATGAAAATTTGGTCATTGCCGATTCCGATGTACGAGGCGATAAAAGTGGGTTCAATCGCAAGCGCCTTTTTGTAGCGCTCGATAGACTCTTCGAAACGGCCCATCCTCATCAGCAGTTCGGCGTACGAATCATAAGGGTTGGGCTGGTCCGGAATGAGCTCGGCGTATCGCTGGAAAGCCTTCTCGGCCCCCTCGAAATCACCGATGAACCGAAGGGCATAGCCGAGCTGGTTGTACGGCTGGGCAAATTCCGGATTGACCTCGATTGCAGCCTTGAAGGCAGAAATCGCACGCTCGTAATCCTGCTGGTTGAAAAAGAAGAAGTTCCCGATCGCGTTGTGCGCCCGTTCGTCGTTCGGGAATAATGCAACGAGAGCTTCGAGCTTGGCCTGCTGGGTTTCGGGATCTCCGGCCACTGCCGCCTCGAATGCGCCGATCAGCAGTCTCTCTCCGCCGCT
Organism: Acidobacteriota bacterium; assembly: GCA_022340665.1. Taxonomy (NCBI): domain Bacteria; kingdom Pseudomonadati; phylum Acidobacteriota; species Acidobacteriota bacterium. The sequence continues at coordinate 9,651 of JAJDNM010000111.1, forward strand.
CGCATTGCCACTATGTTCGATCGCACGCCGCAACGCCTCGAAGAACTCCTGGTTGGTGGCTGCGGTGTTTGCAACTCGCAGGTGGGCAAGGGCGAATTGGGGATCTGCTTCGACCGCCTTCAGGAAGTACTCGTGAGCGTCTGTGACGCGAAGATTGTCGAACAGCCAGCGTCCTTTCAAAAAGGCGTCGCGCGCCAGTTCCGAGGAGGTCGTCATCGGGATCTTGCTGGTGTCCACCCTGGGGGTTGTCGGAGTTTGTGACACGCCGCAGGCAAACGCCGCAGTCAACAGACTCACCGAGATCATCCGAACCGCTGCTGCTCCTGCCACAATCCGCTCCTTCCCGTTCAGCTGTTCATGTCGGCGATACGCAATATTTGGCGGACAGTTTCAAGCGAGACGTGTAACTATTCGCGGTGGGGAACCGTCTTTTCATGCGGATGAGGCGACCGGATTTCGACGCCGCAGTGGCGACTCACGGACGACGGGTGTTCACGCTCGCGTTGTATCTGCTCGCAGATCAAGAGGAGGCGGAGGACGTGACCCAGGAAGTGTTGATCCGGTTCTGGCGGAGAGGGCACGAGGTGGCCCCGGAGAGGATCGGGGGCTGGCTCGCCCGGGTCACGAAGAATGCGTGCTTCGACGAAATGCGGAAGAGCCGCCGAAGATCGGGGAATACCGAGTCGATCTCCGATAGCGTCAATCTCGAACCACAGGACTCGGCAGCGGACCCCGAACGTTTGGCAGGAATGTCACAGCTCGGCGGACGGATAGTCAGAGCCCTCGGGATGCTCCCGGAGGCGCAACGCTGCGTCGTCATACTCCGAGAAATCCAGGGTTTGTCCTACCGCGAAATCAGCCAGGCTCTCGACATCTCCGAGAGCAACGTCCGAGTCACGCTCCACCGCGGGCGCCGCAGGTTGCGGGAAGAGCTGAGGGAGGTGCACGACCATGTCGCAGCATGTTGACCCCGTCGATTGCTCGGAGTTCCGTGAATTGGTCGACGCGTGGGTTGACGACGAGTTGGATGCCACAGACGAGGCACGGCTGACGGCTCATCTGGAGTCGTGCGTTGACTGCAGGGAGGAGCGGGAGTTGGCCGCCAGCGTTGCGTCGCAGCTGCGCTCCCTTCCGGAGGTTGATCTGCCGGAATCAGTGGCTGCCGCGGTGCGCCGCAAAACGCGGGCGTGGCCGACGGTGGGGCTCTCGGGCGTGCGCCAGGGCCCGCTTTTCCGCCCGCTGCCCGCCGCGGTGGCTGTGGCCGTGGCCGTCGCTGTGATGGTAATTCTCGTCATTCCCCGGAAGAGTCCCAACCAACCTCAGTTCTCGGATAGAGAAATCGAACAGGCTGTTCAGCAGACCCGCATCGCCCTGGCGGTCGTGAACAGCGCCACCCGCCGCGCCGAGTTCGAGGTGAGACGGAGAGTGATTGTTGACGGTGTAGTGGCCGAGAGGGCGCGAGATTTCATGCATACGTTGGATCTTCTTGACGGTGGTAGAGACGCGTCTGTAGCGCCGACCTTCTCGCCGTCGCCTAACCAGAAAGGGAGTTGAAGATGAAGAAAATCGGTGTGTTGATAGGGCTCTGCCTGACGCTCAGTACGGGCGCCGCAGCACAGGTTGGAGCGGACCACCCGGGCTACTACTCGATCGAGGAAATGGGTATCTTTGCCCGGGACGAGCTCGAAGTGGATGTCGACCTGCAGGGCGCGTTGCTGCAGGCTGTCTCCGGTTCTATGAACGGACAGCAGGGAGAAATGGCCGATTTGATCGCGGGCCTCGAAAGAGTTCGGGTTCAAGTTGGCAACCCTCGCACCCTGGACCCATCGACCATCGAATTCAGGGTGCAGGAGGCGGTGGCGAACCTCGAGGCGTCCGGGTGGGTACGGAACGTGCGGGTCGAGGATGACGGTGAGCAGGTCTATCTATTTTCCCGCGAGAGCGGCGGTATGATTGTCGGCGTCACGGTTCTCGTCAACGATGACGCTGACGAGGTGGTGCTGGTCAATATCGTCGGCTCGATCGATCCTGTCACCTTCGGGAAGGCGCTGTCCCAGATGGACACACTCCCGGATCTCGACGAGTTAGTGGCGGGCAGCAACTAAATTCTCGACAGGTGGGCGACAGTCGACGCGGCGGCCTTCGAGGCCGCCGCGGTTTTTTATGCCGAATTGAGCTGTTGCTGAAACCGACTCAATTATCAATCAGCAGCTCCCTACCATCAAGTGAGACGACGAAATAGTCGTAGTTCAAGATCTCGAGGGCGGCCGGTTTGCCACCACCGGCGTATGGGTCGTCAGACATACCGATCGACGTCAGGACAACGCGGTCGTCGAACCGTGACTGGACGAGCCGGTGTTTCCCGTCGGACTGGCCGGTCACTATCCGTTTGATGCCCTGGGCGTCGAGGATGTGCGCCAGCTGCCCGCCGAACTCTTCCTCCAGCCACCTCGCTTCACCAGTGAAGTACAACGGGCCGTTCTTGTCGAGGATGATCCAGTCGCCACATTTACTGAGGTCTTGCACCTGGAGCATCTGAGCGACGCGCGGATTGTCTTTGGTCCGCTTGGAGGCCTTCAGCCCGTTGATAAATTCGACTTCCTGCTTGACGACCTCGACCAATTCGAGAATCGACGACGTGGGAAGGCCGAGGCCAGCGGTCACCATGAATTCCCGATGATCGTCAAAATACTTGATCTCCTCCGCGGCCCGACGGTTGAGCTCCTCGACGCCCATCGTTTCAAGCTCAGGACTGATCCCCGAATGGACGAAGAGGACGTCGTCGATGACAACCGCTACCGGAAGTGTCCTCAGCCAGGCTCCGTAGACCCCGGCCGGCCGCATCGATTCTGCGTATTCCGCCCAGCCCGGGGGGTGGAGGGCGAACCACTCGGCCTTGACTTCGGCCGTCGGTTCGAAACCCTCACCGAGCGAACTCGCCCGTTTCTGGCGCCACGCCACCCATGCTTCCCACGCTTCGAGCTGGAGCTGTTCGGAGTCCGGGCCTTTGAACGACTCGTAGGCCATGTAGTTGACCCATCGGCAATCTCCCATAATGTTCAGCGCCTCGTGATTTCCCATGAGCACGATGACCTGACCGCCTGCAGCTTCAGCCTCCTTCTGCAACCGCATGAATAGATCGAGGGTTGCACGAACGTGTTCACCGTCATCCATGAAATCGCCCGTCTGGATGAGAATTGAGTTGCCTCCGGTCCAGTTGGCCTCGGCGTCGATGAGCTCGACGTGCTCGAGGAACGACCTGACGGTGTTGGCAGCGCTCTGGACCTCTCCAATGACAACTATCCGGGGGGTGTCGGCTGATGCGCCGAATGCGAAACCCGGCAAGAATACGGCTAACGCCAGGACGGCTGCGAGAACTTCCCGGGCCTTCAGAAGAGTTATTTGACGGACCATGGGTTCTTCCTCCAGAGAGAGCGAAATTTCGGAACCGCATCCGATTTACATCGCTGATTTCACATACGATATCCAGAGGAATTCGTTGCACTGCCGATACAGGAGGGCGAGATCTTTCAGCTGGGCCGGTAGAATGGTTTCCTCGAAGGCAGCTACGGGGGTTCCAATGAGGCTGGACGGTATGTCACGTGCGGAGATGACGATTTCAGCACTCATCCTTTTCACTGCACTCGGTTGGGCTGGGTTGCCGGGGTCGACCACCGGCCAGGAACCCGGCAGGAGTCCGTCCTTGGACGCCCTCAAACGGGGGTTTGTCGCCGCCGAAAAAGGCGACCACGAAGAAGCGATCGTCCATTTCGGTGTCGCCCTCGAGCGGGCATCGACCAGCGAGCTTCGATTTCAGGCGCTCGTAGCACTCGGGTCGGCCGAAACCGCGCTCGGACGCCTCGAGCCGGCGCGGAAACATTTCGAGCAAGCATTGGAGATCAAGCCCGGCCACGCGGAGGCCCTCTTTTCACTCGGGTTGATAGCCAAGGGAGAGGGGAAGTACCAGGAGGCAATCTCGCTGTTTGCCGCAGCCGCGGTACGTGATCCATCGCTCGGGGAGGCGTTGGTCGAGCTCGGAGTCGTCTATGAACTCCTCGAACGTCACGAGGAGGCGGCTGAGGCTTGCTGGAAGGCGGTGACTGTACTTCCCGAGGATCGCGGCGCTCTGCTCTGCCTCGGCGTCGCTCGCTATCACTTGGGCCTCTACCAGGGTGCAGCACAGGCGTTCGAAGCGGTCATCGAAATGGAACCGGACAATATCCGGGCGCTGTACGGCCTCGGGCTCGCCAAGCTCTACCTCGAAGATTTCGATGGTGCGATGGAAGAGTATCTTTCCCTCAAACCACTCGATGCCGCCCTCGCGAGGGACCTCCTGTTGAGAATCCCTCAGCCGGACTAGCCTGCATATCTCACCAGCTGTCTACTGCGGCCGCCGAGCCGCCGCACCCAGCTGTGCTTTCTCGTCTCCGGGTGCTCGACATACCGTCGTGTACGCCTCCGCGCCCGGAGAATCGAAAACCCGGCTGGTCACAGCGTCTCGCCGGCCTCGTCACGAAACCCGGTGAGATATGCTGGCTGGCCCTACGACTGCTCGGCGACGTAGTGTTCGATCCGCGCCAGGACCTTGTCCAGGTGCTCCTTGAGGTGTGACGTAGACGGCTGACGTTTCTTGAGCTCGACCGACTCCCACAGATCCCGTTCCTGCTGGAGAACCTCGGTACGAAGGCGAAGTCCGTGCCGTTCGAGAATCGGTCCGATGCGGTGCCGGTTTCGAAACAGTTTGTTTCGAATGCTCTGGTAGGCGTGCTCGCAGACCTTTTTGCGATTCGAGAACGAAAAGACGTTCGTGAAGAACATGTCGTAGTCGTCCCGGCGAGGTTCGAACACCAGTACGTCGCGGTCGGAGTATAGAGCTTCGTAAGCGGCCAGTCCGGCCCCCATACGGGAGTGAACGAGGGTGCGAAACGTCTGCGCCAGCACCGTTGGCAATCCATGATCGACCAGGCGGCCCCGCCGCATGACGCCGACGTCGACCGATCGAATGGTATCCACCGGAACGATCGGGTTGACGCAGAGAACGAGCTCAGCACCTTCTTCGAGGGCGACTGAAGCGTGCACTGTCTTGAGGAGAACTCCGTCCACGTAGTGACGGCCGTCGATCATCACCGGCGGGTATAACCCTGGCAGGGCGGTCGAAGCTTGGACGGCCCTCGAGATTGGTACGTGGTTGAGCCCCGGTTCGCCAAAGCGGACCGGGCGCCCAGAATCGAGATCGGTCGCGACCAACACCAGCTTTCGCCTGAGCTTGCGAAAATCGTCGGTTCGTCCGGGCTTGCTGAAAATCTTCTCGAGATATGCCTGGATCGGGTCGTTATTGAACAGACCGACTGGTAGAGCCCGTGACAAGCGGGTCATGGGCTCGAACAGGCCCGAGTCGGCAGGGTGGGCGAGCATGTGCCACAGACCCTCTGCCAGGAATTTCGGGGCCTTGAGGCTACTACGAACCAACTCGCCGACGGCTGGCGTCAGGAAATTTTCAGGGACAAAGGGATGTTCGCCCGGCTCGTGTTTGACGATCGCCCTGCACATTTGTGCAGTCGAAAGATTGTTGGCGAGGCATGAAGAGATGAACGCCCCGGCGCTGACGCCAACGTAGATGTGGAGGTCATTGAGGTCGAGTCCTTCGATCGATTCATCGAGGGCGCGCACCGCTCCAATTTCGTAGATCGACCCCGCCGGACCGCCGCCGGCGAGGGCGAGCCCAATCTTGTCTGTGGCTGTGTGCGAGGCAATCACGCGTGATTCTCCTCGTGCTCATTTCGGTGTGGCTGTGCAAGGTCGTGGCGAAATGCCACCAACAGATCGAAGACGCTGATCAGGGTCAATCCTCGGAGTCGGAGATATCTTTCACGACTGCCTGACGGTTGGTGTCAATGGCGGCAAGCGAGCTTTCGAGCTCGTCGAGGCGTTCGCGAAGCCGAACCATTTCCTCTCTCGCACGACGCACCGGACCGATGCGGTCGATCGATGCCTGCACCAACCTGTCCATCCGATTTTGGAGCTGCTCGACTCCAGAGGAAACGGCCTGTTCGCCGATCCTGATCAGTTCGTGCAGGAGCTCATTGGGGAGCAATGCGGTGCCCTTTCGACCTTCTTCCGAGATGATCTGGGTCAGGGTCTGGGAGGTGACGTCATCCGAGGTCTTGTTGTCGATGACCCGAATTTGTTGTCCTGCCCGAATCCATCCTGCCAGCTCGTCGAGCGAGACGTAGCGGCTTTCCTCGGTATCGTAGAGCTTTCTGCTGCCGTACCGTTTGATCAATCTGATCATGAGCTCACCTCAGTTCCGCAGGATTACTGAGCGGCAAATTGCCGCCCTGCGGCGTTCACAGAAGATATACCGCCGTGCGCCAACCGTGTCAAGGCATTCTCTGGATCCCGATATTCAAATGAAGCGTGCAAAATACTGATGAATATGCATTTCTGAGGAATTCTCTGTTGAAAAACTGCAGTTCGATACATGCGCGATGCAAAGGGTTTGTGATTGTGGAAGAATGCCGCAATGCGGCATGTCTCAAGCAATGAGAAAAGGCAGGCTATATTTTGAGCGGCTCGGGGTATGCGATGCCCCAGCCCTGCCCATAGTCGACGCCGATCTCTTTCAGGACCTTTTCGATCTCGGGGTTCTCGACCCATTCGCCGATCGTCTGAATCCCCATCGACTCGCCGATGCGATGAATTGCCGCAACCATCTCGCGCTGAATGGGATCACGAGCGATCTCCCGAACTAGCCCTCCGTCAATTTTGAGGAAATCGATGTCGAGATTCCGGAGATAACGAAAGGACGAAAGACCGCTGCCGAAGTCATCGAGGATGAATTGACACCCTCGTCGGCGAAGAACCCTCATGAACTCGAGAGCGTCCGCGAGGTTGGAGATCGCTGCCGTTTCGGTAATCTCGAAAAGAACAGTCTCCGGAGCGATCTGCAGACGGTCAAACTGACCGAGTATGAGATTCTTGAGCTCGGTGTTGGCGAAGCTCTGGCCAGAGAGGTTGATGGTGAACCTGGTTTTGGATTCACGTGCGATGTCAGCTGAGCTGATGGCTTCGAGCGCCGCGCCGACAACCCAGAGATCGATCGCGGGCATCATCCGATACCGTTCTGCGGCGGTAATGAATTGAGTCGGTGCAACGATCTTGCCCTCGACGTCGACGAGACGCAGCAACAGCTCGTTGAAATGTGGTGAATCGGGATTCTGGAGCGGTCGAATTCGCTGCACGAACAACTCGAAGCGGTTCTCGTGGAGCGCTCGGTTGATCTTCTCCACCCACCGCATTTCGGTGTGACGGACCCGCACTGCCGAATCGTCAACACGGGTGATGTGGATCTCGTTTCGGCCCCTGTCCTTGGCGACGTAGCACGCGGAATCCGCTGCGCTCAAGAGCTCAGACAGATTCCCGTTGCCGCCGACGACCGGAACCATACCAATGCTGGCGGCAACCTCGAAGATCTGATCCTCCCATTGAAAACGATACTGCCGAACCGCATCGATCATGGTCTGGGCGTGTTCACCCGCCTCATCCGGGTCGCAATTCGTGAACAGGATGCCAAACTCATCTCCACCGAGGCGAGCGAGGGTGGCGCCACTCGGAATGACCGCGCTGAGTACAGAGGTGAGCTGGCGCAGGAGCTCGTCCCCAGCGCCATGGCCGCAGGTGTCGTTGACGACCTTGAACTCGTCGAGATCGAGATAGCAGAGAATGTGCTGGCGAAAGCTGTTGGCGGCGTCCGTGATGGCTTCCCCAAGCCGGGATTCGAACTCCCGCCGATTGATCAGGCCGGTCAATGGATCGTGGGTCGCGAGATGTTCCATCCGGCGCTGAAGGGTTCGGAGCTGCGTGACGTTGGTGAACACCAGCACCGCTCCCACCAGGTCCCCGTTTTCGGCGACTATGGGCGCTGCGCTCTCCCGGACAGCAAGCTCCGATCCGTCCTCGAGAACCAGGAGCGAGGCCTCTGCAGGCTCGAGAACGTGACGCGATGACAGGCATTGCTCGACGACGTTGGGCTTCGGTGTTCTGGTCTCGGGTGCGATGCTCCGATAAAACCTCGAGAGCATCTGTCCCCTCACCTGCGGGAGTCGAATGCCCAGGAGGCGCTCGGCCGTCGGGTTGAGGAAATCGATTCGCCCAGCCGCATCGGTCCTCGCCACCCCGTCACTGATCGACGAGAGCGTGACCTGCGCATGCTCCTTTTCGCGCTGGAGCTCGTGTTCGGCAAGCTTCCTCTTCGTGATGTCGGCCGAAACGCCAACGACTTTTTCTATCCGTCCGTCAGCGTCCCTCTGGACAAGGCCACGAACCAGTGCCCACACGGTTCCCTTTCCAGGGATCTCGAAACGGTGTTCGATTTCGTACGGTTTCCCGGTCGAGAAGACCTTGCTGAAGGTACTCGAGATGAGATGGTGGTCCGCTACCGGAATGAATTCCAGCAGCTCCGCTCCGGTCTTCGGAAGAATGCTCGCTGGCACGCCGAACACCTCTGCCGTGCTGTTCGAGAAGGTGAGCGAGTCGTCCTCGGGAACCCATTCCCATGCTGTGCTGTGGCCGGCGCGATGGGCGAGCTCGAGCCATTCGCGGCTGGCAGCGAGCTCGAGCTCGGTGCGCAGGCGATAAATCGCTGAACCGAGGATTTCGGTGGCGCCGTGAAAGAAATCGATATGAGCGGGCTTCCAATCCTGTTTCTGCCTGGTAGCGCCGAAGCAGGTCATGGCCTGCAGTTCGCCGTCCGAAACCAACGGGACGCAGACGACCGATTGCAGTCGTTGCTCCTCGAAGAATCGTCGCTCGGCCTCTGCTTCGGAGGGGAATTCGTCCGAGGCAGAAAGGTGGACTGTCTCGCGACGCGCGAGACGTTCGGCAAGCCAACTCATCTGATCGGTCGGCTGGCCTTTGATTCCGTTCGGCTTCCAGGAGACTTCGTCTTCTGAGAACGTGTGCGCGGAGGCGATCTTCTTCGATCCGTTGGACGTGATTTCGAGCAACGCTCCGCGATCCGCTCCGGTTGCTTCGCAAATGCTCCGAAGAGCACCGACGATCCCAACCTCCAGGTTCTGAGCCTCGAGACGCAGAAAATGGTGGGAAATGCTCGTCAACAAGCGTTCGAAATGGGGAAACCTCTCCTCACCCAAATCGACGATTGACGATTCGAAGCTGCTCATGATCGAGTCATCCAAAACCGATCCCAGGTAGCGGGACCTCGACCTCCCCTTGTTGCGCAAGTAGACAACACGGCGTGCGCCCTCGTCCTTTTATTGTACCTCTTATCCTGTCGAGGGAACATTTTGGCGGTTTCGGGCGACTCGTTCGGCCGGAATGCTATGTTCCGTGGGTGGATGACGCGCTATTCAGAGATCTGAGGGGATTCTTGGACCACCTCCAGCGGGAGGCGGAACTGAGGACCATCGAGGCACCCGTCAGAGCTCGCCTCGAGGTGGCGGAAATCCATCGGCGGGTGATCGCGGCCGGCGGCCCCGCCCTTCTCTTCGCCAACGTCGAGGGCAGCGATTTCCCGCTCGTCACCAACCTTTTCGGCACCGCGAAACGTGCGGAGGTAGCTTTCGGTCGCCGGCCGGCTCGACTCGTCCGTCGGACCGTGGAATTTCTGCAGCGGTCTCTTCCACCCGGAATCGGTTCGCTTTGGGCGGCGAGGGACCTGGTGGCGGCAGGTCTGAAGCTTGGAACGACATCGACCAGAAGTGGTCCGGTGAGGGAGGTCGAAAACCGGGAGATCGACCTCAGTGGATTGCCTGTCATCACCTCGTGGCCCGACGATGGTGGTCCTTTCCTGACTCTTCCGCTGGTCTACACCGAAGATCCCGAGGGGGCCGGCCACAACCTCGGGATGTACCGGATGCAGCTACACGATCGCCGGACCACGGGTATGCATTGGCAGATCGGCAAGGGCGGCGGCTTCCACCATGCACGCGCCGTCTCGCGGGGGGACGACCTGCCGGTGACGGTCTTCCTTGGCGGGCCGCCGGCACTGATCCTCGCCGCGGTGGCGCCGCTGCCGGAGAATGTTCCGGAGTTGATCCTCGCCTCGTTGCTCGCCGGGCGTCGTTTGCGTCGGTGTGGAGGGCCGGGACCTCATCCACTTCTGGCCGATGCAGAGTTCGCTCTCAGTGGGGTTGTGCCAGCCGAAGAACGGATGCCGGAGGGGCCCTTCGGCGACCATTACGGCTATTACTCCCTGCAGCACGATTATCCGGTTTTTCGAGTCAACCACCTGAGCCACCGGCGCGATGCCATCTATCCGGCGACTGTGGTCGGAAAGCCGCGCCAAGAAGATTTCTTCATCGGCGATCTGCTACAGGAACTCCTTTCTCCGTTGTTTCCCCTGGTTATGCCCGCAGTTGAAGCGTTGTGGTCGTACGGTGAAACCGGGTACCACTCTCTCGCGGCCGCGGTGGTTCGCCAGAGATACCGGCGGGAGGCAATGGCTTCGGCATTCCGGATCCTCGGTGAGGGGCAGCTCGGCCTGACCAAGTTCCTCCTCGTGACGGACCGACCGGTAGACCTCAGGGAGTTCCCGCGGACCCTCGAGCATGTTCTCGAGCGGACGCGGCCCGAGACAGATCTTTACGTGTTTTCGAATGTCTCGATGGACACGCTCGACTACACCGGGCCGGAGGTCAATCTCGGATCGAAGGGCGTCATGCTAGGTCTGGGCGATCCTGTTCGTGCCCTGCCAGGAGAGTTTGCGGCGTCCGAGCTGCCGCGCGGAGTTCGGGAGGTCCAGGCATTCTGCCGCGGCTGCCTGGTGGTCGGAGGTCCGAAATACAGTGACGAGCCCGATGCCCCATTGCGTATCGCCATCCATCCCGCCTTCACCGACTGGCCACTGGTGGTCTTGACGGACGAGCCGGTTCGCGCAGCCGCGAGCTCGATCAACTTCCTCTGGAGCACCTTCACACGCTTCGAGCCGGCAGCGGACATCCATGCCGCGAACGTCGAAGTAAAACGCCATCACCTCTCCTACACGCCGCCGATCGTGATCGATGCTCGGACGAAACCGCCGTATCCGGATGAGCTCTTCTGCGATCCCGAGACTGCTGATCTCGTGACCCGCCGCTGGTCCGAGTATTTTCCGGATGGCGACGTGGAGATGGGGGACTCCGATCGGGCGCATCTCGATTGACGGCAGCTGAACCGTCTGGCCGACAAACTCTCGGGTGTCGAATTCGGATTTCGGATTTCGGATTTCGGATTTTCCGCCCACCCTCCCGAGGTGCCGGGGGGCGGAGGGGAATTCAAAACTCAAAACTTAAAACTCAAAACTCAGAATTCCTCTGCGGTGCTACCATCCGGACAAACGATCGGAGAGGGGGCCATGGCCGACCGCACTGTGCTGGACATCTACCGCCACGAAGTGGATGCGCCGCGTCCCGAGCACTATGCGCACTGGACACCTTTAGGTCGGAGGGCTCTTTCGACCGAGGAATTCTTTCGCCGGACCTGTGCTCTGGCCGAATCATTTGCCGACCTCGGAGTCGAAGCCGGTGATCGCGTCGTATTGCTGTCTGACAATCGGCCCGAGTGGCACATGGTCGACCTCGCTGTGCTCGATCTCGGGGCGGTCGACGTGCCGGTTTACCAGACCCTGACCCCCGCCCAACTCGCGTATCAGGTCAGAGATTCCGGCGCCCGGGTCGCCATCGCGGAGAATGGTGTCCACATGGCCAAGTTCGTCGAGATTCGGGGTGACTGTCCGGATCTGCGCCACCTCGTGCAGATCGAAGGGGATCCCGCGGGTGAAGTCCTCGAATTCGACGAGCTGTGTCGAGCTGGCACGGGTGCGTCGGAGGAGAAATTCTGGGATCGAGCCGCGAAGATCGACGAAATGAACCTGGCGACGATCATCTACACCTCCGGTACCACCGGCGATCCCAAGGGAGTGATGCTGAGTCATCAAAATCTGACTCAGAACGTCATATTCACGAATCAGAGGCTACTCGGAGACCAAACCGATCTCGCCCTGGAGTTCCTGCCGCTGTGCCACACGGCAGAGCGGCTGGCCGGCTACTGCTACATGCAACACGCCATGTCCAAGGCCTACTGCACGGTCGCGCATGTCGGTGGGTTGTTCGCCAAGATCGCTCCGACGGTTTTCTTCGCGGCACCTCGGGTGTACGAAAAGGTCTATCAGAAAGTCATCGAGATGGTCGGGGCATCGTCACCGGTCAAACGCAAGCTCTTCAGTTGGGCTCTCCGAGTGGGTGAGGCGGCAAACGATTGCCGAATTGCGGGTCACGCGCCCGGGTCGGGCCTGAGGTACCGGCACGCTCTGGCGGACAGGCTGGTGCTCTCGAAGATCCGAGACAGGCTCGGTGGACGGGTTCGGTTGTGCATCACAGGTGCCGCGGAGCTGCCTTCTTATGTTTCCGATTTCTTTCACGCTCTCGGAATTCCGATGTCTGACGCCTACGGTCTCACCGAGACGTCTCCGTGCGTAGTGGTCGGCAGCGTCGAACCCGGGAAAGTCCGACGCGGATGGCTCGGACAGCCTCTGAAGAATCTCGAAGTCAAGCTGGCCGAGGACGGCGAGGTGCTGGTCAAGGGCCCGAGTGTGATGATGGGTTACTGGAACAAGCCTGAGCAGACCGCCGAGGCCTTCGACGAAGGCGGCTACCTGCGAACCGGTGACATCGGCGAGATGGATGACGATGGGTACCTCAGGATCATCGATCGCAAGAAGGACCTCATCGTCACCTCGGGCGGCAAGAACGTGGCCCCTCAGCCGATCGAGAGCCGCCTCAAACAGTCGCACCTGGTCGATGTCGCGGTACTCGTTGGTGAGCGGCGTAATTTCATTTCGATTCTCATCTCTCCCGACTTCGAGCAACTCGAGCTCTGGGCGGCGGAGCACGACGTGACGTTTGACGGGATCGAGGATCTGCTCGGCAAGCCCGAAGTGACCGCGGTCTTCCAGGAGGCGGTGGACGCGGTCAACGCCGAGCTCGCGCGCTACGAACAAATTCGCGAGTTCCGCCTGCTTCCAGAGGCCCTGACGATCGAAAACGGCTTTCTGACACCGACCCTCAAGGTCAAACGGAGTATCGTCAACGAGCGCTTCGCGGAGATCATCGAGGGCATCTATTCGGCTTGAGCGCGCCCAGCCGACGCGAGAGGCACTTTCGAGCCCGATCCTCGAGGGTGCTCTGGGGAGCGATCGCGCGCCAGCCCGGGCCGAACTGTCCGCCGCGAAAGGTCGAACAGAACCGAGGCGGCCGAGAGCCGGTGCTAAGATTGGCTAAGGACGTCACAGCTTGCGTGCAGCTTTCAGTCTTCCCGGCCCTTGCGTATTCCGGATGTTACTGTCGCGGTCGAAGGACACGATGCGTGGTTCACCACCACTGAGGTCATGACCCCGTTCGAGCGACGATGGTGACCGCGGAGATCGCGCGGGCTGCGCGCCGGCACGAAGCGGT
>JAJDNM010000112.1 GCA_022340665.1 Acidobacteriota bacterium
TCGTCGAGAGACTCCTCTCCACGATCTCCGTAGAAACCGACCGCGGATGCATTGATGAGCAGGGAGGGCGGCCGCTCCGCCTGCCGAATAGCGTTGGCCAGCGTTGTGGTTGGGTCGAGCCGGCTCGCTCTGAGATCCTCCTTGATTGTCGGGTTCCAGCGGCCCCCGGCGATCGAGCGTCCGTTGAGGTTGATGACTGCGTCGACCCCTTCGACCACATCTGGGTGTAGATTACCCACGGTCGGGTTCCAGGAGATCTGGTGGGACGCTTCGTCGGTCGCGGTACGAACCAGCCGCACCACTTGGTGGCCCGCCGCCTCGAGGACTGGGACGAGCGCCGATCCGATCAGCCCACTTGAACCGGAAATGATAATTCTCATGATGATCCTCACAACACGGATCGTGGGCCGATCCTTCCAACGGGATGGCAGGGACTGAAGGCAGGAGCACTCCAGTGAGCTCTTGAGTTCGCGCGGGTTTTTCAGACTGAAATGGTTTGGGAACCGCAAAGACGCGAAGATCGCAAAGATGATTAACGATTTTGCGCTCTTGGCGTCTCGGCGGCTTCAACAACTGTGAGTCCGGCTATTTCAGGCAGTCCACGACCGCCTTGCCTCTACCAAGCGTGGCCGTGGCCTACTGTGCCGCCGGTTCGTCCACGAAGTCGTCGGGATCGAAGCCGTCGTCCTCCGGAATTTTGGCCATCGTTTCCCGGATCATATCCTGGTGGCGCGCCTCCTCGTCGCGGAGGGCGAGGAAGAGCTCCCTGACGTCCGCGTCGGAGATTTTTGCCAGGGCAGAGTCATAGAACTCGTAAGCCTTGACCTCCGACTCCATCGCGACGTCGAGTGCCGCCCGCACCGACATGAACGCGCGCGCAGCGTCAAACTCGGGCGCTTCGATGTTGTAGATCAACGAGGTGTCTGCCGTGCTCTGCTCGTCGCCGAAGAGCTCCTTTCGTTGTGCCGCGAGTTTCTCGGCATGTTTGACCTCGTTCGCGGCCATGAATCTGAAGAACTTTCCCGTTTCCTGGGTGTGATGTGCGTCCATCTGCTCGGCGAAGTCGTCGTAACGTTCCTTGGCCTCCTCTTCAATCGAGATGGCGAGGTCGAGGGTGTCGCGGAGTGAAAGTTGATTGAAATCGATTTCCTGGCTCATTGGCCCTCCGGTCTGCGTGTTATGCGAACCGCCATATTGTAGCCGGTCCCGCCGCGAGCGCTCTCGGCCGACACCGGATCAGTCCTGATTGAACCGTTTCCACTCCCACACCTTCCCTGTGACCCAACCGAGGAGCATCAACCCGAGTATCATCCCGGTGTGCCACACAAGCACGTGGCGGAGATCGGACATCGGGCAGATGAAATGGTTGACGGCGTCTGCGGTGACGGCGGCACCGGCACCTCCGAGGAGGCCCGCCACCGATGGCCGCAGCGGCAGGGCTCTGAACACGAGCCACAGGGTCATCACGAGAGCCGGGAGGGCGAGCGCGCCGTCGTGCGCAGAACAGCCAATCCCGATCCCGAATCCGGTACCCTTCTCGAGGGGCACACCCGGACTGTGCATCCGCGTGGCGATGCCGACCAGCACCTGCATGACAACACCGGTGGCGACGGCAAGGCTGGCGGTGCCTGTCGGTGCGCGGTTTCCCGGCACCGCTTCGCGTAGCGCCATGCCGATCAGGATCACGCCGACAACAAGCTGTACCGCGGTGCATCCCCAAGTCAGCCACATTGGCAGCTGATCCATGTCGGGCCGCAGCGAGAGTTCGAACAAGGCGATGATGACAGCCAGACCGGCTGCGGCCACAACCAGAGCGTAAATCGTGCGCATCCACCATGCGGGCAGAGGTTTCACCGGAGTGAGATCCTCCGAGATCGCCTCGCGGAGGGAAGCTGGGAGCGAATTGCTGCTCACGCTTCACCTCCATCATGGTCCTCGAGTTCCTTTCGAAGGGCTTTCATGGCCCGGTGTGAGCGCACCTTGGCCGTTCCGGCCGCGATGCCGAGAATCTGGCCGACCTCCTGAAAGCTCATCCCGAGCAGATGGTGCAACATCAGGACCTCCTGTGAGTGACGAGGCAGCTCCGCGAGGAGCCTGTGCAACGTTGCCCGGTCGGCGAGCTTTTCCATCTCGGGGAGCACGGGCACTTCGGGCAGCTGGTCATCGGCCAATGATTCCTTGCGACGACGTCCTGATCGCAGGTGCATCAACGCAACATGCCTGGTAATGGCGTAGATCCAGGGCCTGACCGGGCGCGGGGGCGAATACGTCTGGCGCGCGCGATGGATCTGTAGGAAGGTGTCCTGGAGCAGATCTTCCGCCACCGTCGCGTTACGAACGAACGTCCAGAGGTAACGCAGCAGGGGTTGCTTGAGAGCGGCGTAGAGTCCCTCGAAATCATCCATGTTCCCTTTCTGGTAGCCGATCATGAGCTCGGTCAATCTGCGCTCCTCGGCCTGCCGGTCGGGTTTCATGGGAGATTTGCCCCTTTTCGTTCGATCGTTACAACCCGGGCATTATACCGACGTCGAAATGCCCTGTACGATGCGGTCAGTGGTTTTGCATTCTCTGCTCGAATGGTATCGAAAGGCTGCGCGTCCGTTGCCATGGAGGCGGGAGCCCCGCGATCCCTACCACGTGGTGGTGAGCGAATTCATGCTCCAGCAGACACAGGTTGACCGGGTCGCACCTCGATTTAATGGCTTCGTCGAGCGATTCCCGACTTTCCAGTCACTCGCGGAGGCATCGGAAGAGGAGGTATTGACCGAGTGGTCAGGGCTCGGGTACTACCGCAGGGCCCGCATGCTGCACGAAATGGCTGGCCAGGTCGCCAGACGCTCCGGGGGATTGCCGCGGACTTTTCGAGAGCTCCAGGAATTGCCGGGCATAGGCCCGTACACCGCCGCCGCGGTTGCATCGCTCGCGTTCGCCGCCGCCGAGCCGGTGCTCGATGGCAATGTCATGAGGGTTGGGTCGCGGGTGTTGGCACTCGATGAGGATCCTCGCTCAACAGAGGGACGCCGCCGCCTCAAGGTGTGGATCCGCGGCATGATGGAGGGACAACACCCAGGGGAGGTCAACGAGGCGCTGATGGAGCTCGGAGCGACCGTCTGCACGTCTGCCGATCCGAGGTGCGGCGATTGTCCAATCCGCGGTGATTGTGCTGCCGAGAGATCCGGTCGGCAAACCGACTATCCTCCACCCCGCAAACGGAGGGCCAGTGAATCACTTCGCTGGGTCGCCGCGTGCGTCGTGGAATCAGAAGGGTCGTGGCTGTTGCAAAGAGTGGACACGGGGCCGATTCTCCGAGGACTCTGGCTGCCGCCGCTCAGGGAGCTGGATGACGAGGCGGATGCGGCAAGCGAGGCGGTGCAGATGCTGCCCTTCTCCGTCGACTCGACCGCGATAGTGGGGACGCCTGTCCGTCACAGCATCACCCACCGCCGGATCGAGGTGATCCCGGTCTTTTTCGAGAACCCCCATTTGGAACCGCCGGCAGCAGGGTGGCGGTGGATTGACCCCAAGGATCCTGGAGTCCCTACCTCATCGCTTCTGCAAAAGCTGATCGAGATCCGGTCGGGTTGCTCGGGCTATCCGTCGAGCGATTTGGCCACCAGCTCGATGACGTCGTAGGTCGAAACACTCTCGCGGCCGAGCTCGTTCTGAGCGTCTGAAAGCATCGAGAAGCAGTAGGGGCAGGCGACCGCCACCTCCGAGGTGCCGCTGGCTTCCAGCTGGGAGAAACGCGTCTGGTTGATGCGCTCGCCGATTTTTTCTTCCAACCACATGCGGCCGCCGCCCGCGCCACAGCACATTGAACGCTCGCGGTTGAGCTCGGCCTCACGGACCCTGACTCCAGGGATGGCATTGAGCAGGAAGCGCGGAGCATCGTACTCGCCGTTGGTCCGACCGAGGTAGCACGGATCGTGGAATGCCAGATCGATATCGAGGTTGCCAGTCAACTTCACTCTGCCCGCTCGTACCAGCTCGGCTACCAGCTGGGTGCCGTGAACCACCTCGTAATCGCCGCCAAACTCGGGGTACTCGTGGGCCAGGGTGTTGAATGCGTGGGGGCAGTTGGTGACGATCTTCTTGATCCCGTAGCCGTTCATGGTCTCGATGTTCTGCTGGGCCAGCACCTGGAAGAGGTACTCGTTGCCGAGCCTGCGGGGCGCATCTCCCGTCGATGCTTCTTCGGGCCCGAGGATGGCGATCTTGACTCCGGCCTTCCTGAGGATCTTGACCAAGGCTTCCGAGACCTTTTTGCCGTGATCATCGTAACTGCCCGGCGAACCGACAAAGAAGAGGTACTCGAAATCGCCTCCGGCTTCCGATGCCAGCGGTACCTCGAGACCCTGGGCCCAGTTGCCCCGTTCTTCCGGAGGCAGCTGCCAGGGATTGCCGTTGACCTCGTAGCCACGGAAGGCGGGCTGTGCTTCCTCGGGGAACTCGGCCTTTTCGAGGACCAGGTTTCGCCGCATCTCGACGAGCTTGTCGACGTATGTGATATCGAGCGGGCACGCTCGTTCACACCACCGGCAGGTGGTACAGGCCCAAATCACCTCGGGATCGACGATTGCCGGCACCAGCTCGTTCTCGGACTGGTGGCTGCCGTCGCCGGGCGCGCCGAGAATCGCCGATTGTTCGCTGTAGAGCTGATCGCGGACCGCCTTGAGGAAGAGCACCGGCTGCAGGGGTTTGTGCGTCAGGGTGGTCGGACAGAACTCGCGGCATCGTCCGCACTCGGTGCAGGTGTACATGTCGAGCATCTGTTTCCAGGTGAAGTCGGTGACCGTCGAGATGCCGAAGGTCGTGTCCTCGTCGATGTCCTCGAGGTCCATGCCCGGCAGCTTGCCGGGCGCCTGGAGATTGGCGAAGAAGGAGTTGAAGAGCGCCGTGTACACATGGAAGTGCTTGGAGTACGGTAGCTCATTGGCGAAGACGAAGAGCGTGATCAGATGAATCCACCAGCTCCAACCGTAGATCGTCTGCAGGCTGGCGGTTTCGAGATTCGAGAATAGACCCGCCACGATGGACGAGATGGGAAGGTAGGAGCCTTCGATGTCGCCCGCTGCGATCCGCGCGCCTTCTGACGCGAGGTCGGTCACCATCAGGATCGCGATAAAAGCGATCACCAGCCACGCGCCCCAGCTCTGGATCACGCGGTCCTTTTTCTGGATACCGCGACGCCAGACCGCGAATGCCAGGCCGATCAGCACCAGGAACTCGAACACGTCTTTCGAGAAAAGATACGCATTTCCGACCGGCGTGTGCAGGAGCGGTAGCTCCCATCCCGCGAAGAGGCCCTCCAGGACCATGGTCAAGGTGCGCAGGCTGACGGCGAGAAAGCCGTAGAAGATCAACAGGTGATAAAAGCCCGCCAACGGGTCGTCGAACATCTTCTTCTGGCCGAAGGCGTACACCAGCATGTGCTGGAACCGTTCGCCAAGCCTGTCGAATCGATTGTCGGGCCTGCCGGACCTCAGAAGCTGATATCTCCGACTCAGCGATAGGACGACGGCGCCGACCCCGAGGATGGTAAGCACCCAGAACCACACGACTCCCGAAATGCCGAGGAACGAGCCGGCCGTGGCGTGATGCAGCATGTCTCCTCCTAACGAACCACCGGGAGGCACGCCCGGTGGCACGGAATTCCGATGGCTGATCTGTCTCCGAAAAGGATCACTCTGCGCCAATCCATGCGGGAGAGTATAGACGGGAGAATTGAGAATTAGGAATGAGGAATTAGGAGTCAGGGATCAGGAATCAGGAATTTCCGCCCGCCCGCCTACTTCGAATTTAGGATTTCGGATTTGCCACCCGCCCTCCCGGAGTACTGGGGGCTGGGTGGGAATTCAAAATTGAGAATTCAATATTCAGATTCTCGAATGACCTGGGTAGTCGCTCTGAGAAGTGTCGTCAGTCGAGATTCAGATCGACGCGATTTGCAGGTCCTTCCCAGACACTGACCGTCAGGAGTCGACCATCGATGTCTCCGAATGCAGGCGCAAGCTGGCTCGCGAGGAACGCAGCGACTCTTTCGGCCGTTGGGGAGGGTTTGCCGACCTCCGAGTGCTGATTGAGATCACTGCCGTCAAGAGGTTCAATCGATGCCTGGAGGATCGCGTGGGCTTGGTGGAAGTCGAGCGCGTAGCCTTCGTCGTTCAACGCGTCTACGCCAACCGAAATCGCAACCTTCCATCGATGCGTGTGGGAAGATTCAGGTTCACCTCGATAACTGGTCAACGCGTGGCGTGCATCGAACGAGGCTTCCGAGTGGACGACCCAGCGGCTCACGAAACGGCCGCCTGTTCCGTCGTTGAATCCGCGCCGCCCGACTTCCCGCGCGACTCCAGCACCAGAGCCTGTCGGATGACCGGTGCCCGTGCGATCAAGTGATCGTCGACGCCGAGGGCTGCGAGGAGTTTTTTGACCGAAAGCATCGGCCCATCCTCCTGGCGGGCGTTGAGCTCGACCAGGAGGCTGCCGTCGTCGAGCAGTTGCCAACGGCGGATGCCGGCGCGGATCTCCTCGTCGAGGTCGATCTCCGACACCGGCCAGGGTTCGGTCTCAGCCATCGGACCGATATGGTAAATCGCCGCGGCGATCAACCGTCCCAGCTTTGGGGCTCCAGGGAGCAGGGGCCGCGCGTCGAGGATCTCCACCCCCTCAGGGAGCAGGCTGCTCGCGTGGTCTAGATGCTGCCTGCGTAGCGGAGCCGTACAGTCGACGTCGAAGACCTCCGCCCGAGCCTCGTAGCCGACCGGCAGGGCCGGCCCCATAGACAGTCGAATATGAGGGTTGAAGCCTTCAGTGAACCGGACCGGAAGGCGCGCCGCGCGGATCACCCGTTCGAGAGTGTCCATCAGTTGCCGGTGGGACAACCAGCGCGCGTCTCCAGTTTTCGAGAAAGTGAACCGATAACGCCGGTGGACCGGAAGCTGCTTTCGGTCCACCGGCGTTGGTGGGATCCGTGGTTCGGGCCGCAAGCGGTACGCGGCCGCCAACCGACTTTCCGCTTCGGGCAGTGCCTCGCCGAGCACCGGGAGAGTGGTCATGGCGAGCCGGATGTCCTCTCCGTCGCCGGGAATTCCGCACCTGTAGCAACGTCCCCACTTGCAGTCCTCGGTTTGGGCTTCACGAAGAGCGCGCCGCCACTCGCCCTTGAGGAATCCCTTGCGAACGCCGGCATCGATGATGTCCCATGGCAACGTCTCGGAGATGGCGCGCTCCCCGAGTTCACGGGCGACGTCGACCCCGGCATCTTCGGTTGCCTGGCTCCAGGCCTCGAGGTTGGCGAAATCCGTCCAGCCGTCGAACACGGCTCCCAGATCGTGCGCGCGTTCGATGGCGGATGATAGCTTGCGGTCGCCGCGCGAAAGCAACGACTCGAGCGCTGCCTCCGCCGGGTCCGACCACGTGAGACGCGCACCCCGGATTTTTCGGAAGCGTTGCCTGAGCAAGGCGATACGACGGTGGAGCTCGTCAATTCCAGCGAATGGCTGCCATTGGAACGGGGTCCACGCCTTGGGCACGAAGCATCCGACCGATACCTTGACCTGCACCTTGCGCCCTCCGGTGACGCGGCGTCCGGCGGAAAGGATCTCCTCAGCCAGCCGCGCCAGCTCCTCGAGATCGTCGTCGGTCTCGGTTGGCAGACCGATCATTGCGTAGATTTTGATGAGCGACCATCCTTTGCCGAACGCTGCCTCTGCCGCTCGTACCATCTCGGCGTTGGTGAAGGTTTTGTTGATCACCCTTCGGAGGCGGTCGGAACCGGTTTCGGGTGCGAAGGTGAAGCCCGATTTTCGAACCCGCGAGACCGCCTCCGCGAGCCCCACCGAAAAGGCGTCGGCCCGAAGGGACGGCAGGCTGATCGACACCCGCTGGTCCTGGAGACACTCGGCCAGGTTGTAGACCAGTGGCTCGACCTGTGAGTAGTCGGCCGTGGAGAGGCTGAGCAGGCCGACCTCCTCGAATCCGGTCTCGGCAATCTGGCGCTGCACGCGATCTCTCACGACCTTGGGGTCGTGCTCGCGCACCGGGCGATACCAGTAACCGGCCTGGCAAAAGCGGCAACCTTGGGTACAGCCACGCATGATCTCCATGCCGAGCCGATCCTGGATGACGTCGCCGAAGGGTACGATGACGGACTCGGGATGGTCCTCTGCGTCGAGCTGGTCGACCCACACCCGCTTGACCGGGAACGGCGGTTTGCCGTCTCCGGTCTCCCATCGGGCAGGCCGCCCTCCGGTTGCGTCGAACCAGCGATACAGGCTGGGTACGTAGACCCCTTCAACGGCGGCGAGCCGTCGGAGGATTTCGTCGCGAGCCGACCCGCTGGCGCGGCCGTCCCGGATCGTGTCGAGCATCTCGTCGAGCGCGGCTTCACCATCTCCGATGAGGATGGCGTCGAAGAAGTCGGCGACCGGTTCGGGGTTCGCGGTGCACGGACCGCCGCCGATGACGATGGGTTCATCCTGGCTGCGTTCGATCGCGCGTCGAGCGATCCGCGAGAGGTCCAAGAGATAGGGGATGTTGACGTAGTTGAGCTCGGACTGCAACGAAATGCCGACGATATCGAACTCCGCGACCGATCGATAGGTTTCGAGCGTGAAAAGAGGCAGGTCGGCCGCGCGAAGGGCCTCCGCCATGTCTGGCATCGGCGCGAATGTACGTTCGGCCAGGGCGTCGTCCCGGCGGTTCACGAGGTGGTAGAGGATTCTTGTCCCCTGGTGGGACATCCCGATCTCATACGCATCCGGAAAGGCGAGGGCCACCCGCACCCGGACCGAATCCCAGGGCTTTCGCACCAGGTTGCGTTCGATGCCGAGGTATCGGGTCGGTTTCTCGACTCCCGGCAGGATGTGGTCGAGCGCCGAACGGATGGTGTCCGGCGACGAGTGTTTCATACCAGCGCTCCGTTTATTCCCTCAAGAGAGTGAATGTATATGAAATCGGAGTTATTTCCAACCTCATTCACGCCCCCAGGCAGGCCCCGGCCGGAGGGCCTGAATGAGATAGAGACTTCGTGTACACTCATCCGCCATGAAAGTTGTCTTCTTCGGTACCCCGGAGTTCGCCGTACCTACCCTGGAGGGCCTGTTGGCCAGCAGACACCAGGTGGTATCGGTGGTGTCGCGGCCCGACAAACCGGTCGGTCGTCGGCAGAGTCTGACCTCGCCGCCGGTGGTTGATGTGGCTCGTGCCCACGGGCTCGAGTGCTACCAACCCAAGAACCTCAAATCGAAAGAATCTGACCGCGTGCTGACCGAGAGCGGTGCAGGCGTCGCTGTGGTTGTGGCCTATGGCAAGCTCATCCCGGGCCGCCTGCTGGAGATTCCGCCTCACGGGTTCGTCAATCTCCATCCCAGCCTTCTGCCGAGGCATCGCGGACCGTCCCCGATTCAGTGGTCATTGGTGTGCGGCGATCGCACGACCGGCGTGACAACCATGCAGCTCGACGAGGGCATGGATACTGGGCCGTTATTGCTCCAGCGTCGGGTACCGATAGAACCCGGTGAAACTGCCGAGACGCTCGGCCCTCGTCTCGCCGAAATCGGCGCGGAACTGGTTGTTCAAACACTTGACGAGTTGGAGGACGGCAGTTTGCAGCCCCGACCACAACCGGCGGACGGTGCCAACACGACGCCGATGCTCCGCCGGAACTTTGCCAAGGTCGATTGGTCGATGCCTGCACGTCAGCTCGTCAACCGGCTGAGGGGTTTTACCCCCTGGCCCGGGCTCTACACGGTCTTTCGCGGTGGGCGGCTCAAGATATTTGGGCTCGACGAGGTCAAGCCGGCCCCGCCGGGCAAGGAAAAGGCCGGGACCGTCATCTCGGCGGAGCCCGACGGCATCATTGTGCGGTGCGGACGAGGTACCGCTGCGAAAATTACCGAGGTGCAGAGGGAGGGCCGTCGTCGTATGCCGGTGGATGCATTTCTGATCGGAGAGCGGGTAATCCGCGGTGAGGCTCTCGGCTGATCGGTTGACTGCGGCGCGCATGCTGATGCGCGTCGAAGACGGCGCGTTCTCTTCGCGCCTGCTGGCAAATAGCGGATCTTCGGCGGTCAGGGTTCGGGTCTTCGAGGTTTTACGCTCGCTGCGCGCGCTGGACACGGTGCTCGCGCAGTACCTCCGACTCGGTCTCGAAGAACTCGATGCAGAGGTGCGCGTAGCCCTGCGCATGGGCCTTGCGGAGGCAATCCGTCTGGGCATGCCGCCACCATTGGCGACCGACGGCGCGGTGCGCCTCGTTCGGCGTCTCGGTAAGTCCTCGGCTTCAGGGATGGTCAACGCCGTCCTCAGGAAAGCATCTGCCGGGGCGTGGGAAACGCTGGGAGACTCGCCGGTCGATGTTCGGCTCTCCCACCCCGGGTGGCTCTACAGAAGGTGGGTCGATCATTTCGGCAATGAAGCTGCCGCGGCCGCCATGGCCGCGGCTCAGGAGCCGGCCCAGACCTGGGCCTGGTTCCTCGATGATAAGGCCCGCCACGAGCTCGTTGGCGCGGGAATGATGCTCGACGGCCACCCGTGGTGTCCGGGGGCCTGGTCTGCTCAGGAGAACCCCGGGCGACTTCTCCAGGCGGTGGAGAGCGGTGCCGCCTACGCCCAGGACCCGAGTTCGCAGGTAGTGGCGCATGTGGCCAAATCGCTGGTCGGAGCGACCGGCTGGTTCATCGATCTGTGTGCCGCTCCGGGAGGAAAGACTGCGCTACTGCTCGTTCACGGCGATTGGACTTGTGCTGTGGCGGCCGATCGACGGCTGAGCCGGACGCGCCTCATGGCTCCGTTGCTCGGTAGAGCGGGGGAATGCACGATAATCGTCGCCGACGCAACCTTGCCTTCCGTTCCGGTCGACCGTTGGGATCTCGTGTTGATCGATGCTCCCTGCACGGGCACTGGGACCTTCCGGCGCCATCCGGAGCTCAAGTGGCGGCTATCGCCGGAATCAATCGGCCGAATCGCGGAGCGACAACGAAAAATGTTGGCAGCGAGCCTCGATCTCGTCGCTCCGGGTGGCACTCTGCTGTACTCGACCTGCTCGGTGGAACCTGAGGAAAATGAAGACCTCTTCGCGGAACCTGTCAGAGGGTTCGACGTGGCAGACATCGAGTCGCACATACCTGCCGGCATGCCGTACATTTCGACCGCCGCCCGCGGCGTCCGCATTCTCCCGAACCCGTTGGGAGACGGCTTCACGATGCACGCGGTGAGACGCCGATGAAATCGAAGGGAGCTCTGAATTTCCAGAACTGAGTTCTCAATTCCGAATTTTGCATTCCCACCCAGCCCGCCCCGATACTCAGAGAGGGCGGGTGGGAATTGAGAATTCAAAATTGAGAATTCAAAATTCTGCGATGTCAGTCGTCGGATCCAAGATCGGCCTCGAGTTCTTCCCACTCCGCCATGAGTGTGTCGAGATCAGCGGCCAGCGTGTCGCGTTCCCGCTGCATCGATCGGACCTGTGATTCCGATGTCTTGTCGAAGAAGCCCGGTCTGCAGAACGCGCCGTCGATTTCCTCGATCCGCTGTTCGGCAGCTTCGATCGCGGTGGTGACCACCTCTCGGCGGAGCTCGAGTTGTTTGTGCCGCGCGGCGTGTTTGACCCTCGAGCCGGTTTTGGCCTGCCTCGATCCGGCCTTCTTCCGGGCCCGTTTTTCGCGCCGCACCCGTAACTCTACAGCCTCGGCGTCGAGGTGGTCGTCGCCGCAGCTTTCCAGGTACTCGCGGTAAGTGCCGGGATAGTCGTTGATGCCGTGTTCGGTGATCTCGAAGACCCTGGTGGCAAGCTGAGACACGAACCAGCGATCGTGGGAGACAAAGATCAGCGTGCCGTCGAAAGCGGCGAGACCCGCGACCAGCGCCTCAATGGCTTCGAGATCCAGGTGGTTCGTCGGCTCGTCAAGTACCAGCACGTTGGGCTCTGCCACCGCGAGGTGGGCAAAGATCAACCGAGCCGCTTCGCCGCCCGATAGACTCGGCAGTTTCTTCTCGACCTCGTCTCCCGAAAATAGCACCTTGCCGAGCCGACTTCGTACCGCACCGGTGCTCTCGCCGGTGCAGGCGGAAGCCAGCCAGCTTTCGATCGTGGCACTACTGCCTTCGAACGCCTGGCGGTGGTCCTGGGCGAAGTAACCGACGTGCACCTCGTGGCCCCACCTTACCTTGCCGGCATCGGCAGCCAACTCGCCGACGGCGATCTTGAGCAGGGTGGATTTGCCGATGCCGTTCGGCCCGATGATGGCCAGGCGGTCTCCTCGTCGAACGTTGAGGTCGATGCCGGACAGCACCTGGTTGTCGCCGAAAGCCTTGGCGAGTCGCTCGATCTTCAAGGCCTCCTTGCCGCTCGGGCGCCGTTGGCGGAAGCCGAAGACGGGGTATCGACGCGAAGAGCGGGCGAGCGGCTCGATAACGATGCGGTCCATCTGTTTGAGCTTGCTCTGCGCTTGCCGAGCCTTTGTCGCCTTGGCCCTGAATCGGTCGGCAAACGCCTTGTGCTCG
The DNA here is from genome assembly GCA_022340665.1 of Acidobacteriota bacterium. NCBI lineage: Bacteria > Pseudomonadati > Acidobacteriota > Acidobacteriota bacterium. Next base: position 12,508 of record JAJDNM010000112.1, read on the forward strand.
GCGATTTTCTTCTCCTGCCGCGCGATCTCGCCTTCCTTTCGATTTCGTTCCTCGACCTTGGCATTGGTGAATGCCGAGTAGTTGCCGGTGTAGAGGGTGACGGTTTCGTAATCGATGTCGAGGATATGGGTGCAGACGTTATCGAGAAACCGGTGGTCATGCGAGATGACGACCGCACACCCCTGGTAGGTCGAGAGGAATTTTTCGAGCCAACGGATCGACAGGATGTCGAGATGGTTAGTGGGCTCGTCGAGCATCAGGCAGCCTGGATCCGAGGCCAGAACCTGAGCGAGGAGCACGCGCAGCTTGAAGCCGCCGGAGAGCGTGGACAGTGACTGCCTGTGGAGTTCCGAGGGGATGCCGAGGCCTTCGAGAATCTCCCCTGACCGTGCCTCGAAGCTGTACCCGTCGAGGCTTACAATCAGGTCCTCCACTTCGGCGTATCGGTCACCGTCGAAATGGTCAATTGAGTCCTCGAGGATCCGTTCTTTCTCGGCCATGGCATTCCAGAGTTCCTCGTGGCCCATCATCACGACCTCGAGAATCGGGGTGTTCTCGAAACTGAAATGGTCCTGGGAAAGAACCCCGAGCCGCAGGCGCTTCGGGATCGACACACTGCCGCCGCTCTGCTCCTCAGCGCCGGAGATGATGCGGAGCAACGTGCTCTTTCCGGAGCCGTTGGCGCCGACGAGACCGTATCGGCAGCCTGGGTTGAGTTGGAAGCTGACGTCGGAAAATAGGGTCTGGCTCCCGTATGCCTTGGCAAGATCATTGACGGCGATCATGGCGAGGAAGGATAGCAAGGATGAATTCGGAATTCGGAATTCGGAATGCGGAATGCCGTCTGCCCTTCCAAACCGCATTTCGAATTTCA